>JBATHN010000673.1:0-4361 GCA_049666885.1 Desulfobacterales bacterium | reverse complement strand
GGTGCGAGAGTTCCCTGAGGTCCTTTGCGTTGCAGCAGTCCGTCAAAGAAATTGGCGAAATACTGCAGGCCGGCATCGGAGTCGTCCCCCTGAGGGTTCATCATGCGGGGCGGGTCGTCCTGGGCCGCCACGAGGGAGGTTTCCGCCATAGCCGGGCATATCCCTGCCAGCAGCACCGTGGCGCAGAGCAACAGCAACAATCCAAGACGGTTTTTCTTCATGACTTTCTCCTTTCAGTTGGTTGCGGTGACATTGAGTATTTCGATTTTTACGACCTCTTTTCAAAGCTCGTGCCCAGCCGAAGTGGCGCGGCACCGTCAGTACAGGTAACAGCTGACCGCGTGACCGCTCCCGATGTCCTTGAGCTGCGGTTCATGCTTGTCACAGATATCCATCCGAAAAGAGCATCGGGGATGGAAATGGCAGCCTGGCGGCGGGCGGATCGGGCTGGGCACGTCTCCCGTCAAAATGATCCGGTGTTTGGCCGCTTCGGGATCCGGCACCGGTATGGCCGATAAGAGCGCCTGGGTGTAAGGGTGCTTCGGGTCCATGTAAACGTTTCGGTAAGTACCGTATTCGACGATTTTACCGAGATACATGACGGCCACCTGATCGCAGATGTGTTCCACCACGGCCAGGTCGTGAGCGATAATGATGTAGGAGAGGTCGAACTCATCTTGAAGGTCGATCAGTAGGTTGATAATCTGGGCCTGAATCGACACGTCCAGAGCCGAAACCGGCTCGTCGCCCACGATAATCTGTGGATCCAGTGCAAGTGCCCGGGCAACCCCGATCCGTTGCCGCTGGCCGCCGGAGAACTCGTGGGGATATCGTCGGCCGTGTTCGGGCGAAAGTCCGACTTTTTCCAGCAGGAAAGCGATGCGCTCGGGTTGTTGCTTGCCCGAATACAGCCCGTAGTTTATCAGCGGGTCTGCCAGAATCTGGTTGACGGTCATGCGGGGATTCAAGGACGAATACGGGTCCTGGAAAATGATCTGCATGTCCTTTCGCAAGACCCTGATTTTTGATTTTTCCGCCCGGGTGATATCCTCGCCTTTAAAAAAGACGGTGCCACCGGTTGGTTCGATCAATCGCATGATGGCCAGGCCGGTGGTGGTTTTACCGCAACCGCTTTCTCCCACGATGCCCAGGGTTTCACCCTTCTGCAGCGACAGCGAGACATCGTCCACCGCATAAACATACCCTATGACTTTGTGAAACAATCCTTTCTTAATCGGAAAGTGAACCTTGAGGTTGTCGACTTTGATCAGGGGGTTGCTCACAAGTTTTTCCCCGGGGCCTACCATTTAATGTGATATGTAAAGCCAGCATCGCACACGGTGACCGGTTTCTATCTCCGGCAGATCCGGCATCGTGTGACGGCAGATGTCCATCACGTGAGGGCAGCGCGGATAAAAGGCACAGCCCGTCGGAAGGTTCAGCAGGCTCGGCACGATGCCCTTGATTTCTTCCAGGCGTTTGCGGTCCGCACGGGACCGCTCCCCCAACTTGGGGATCGACCTCAGCAGCCCTTGGGTGTAGGGGTGCTTCGGATTCCTGAATACGGTAAGGGTAGCGGCTTCTTCGACGACTTTTCCGGCGTACATCACCGCCACCCGGTTGGCGATTTCGGCAATGACACCTAGATCATGGGTAATCATGACGATGGCGGTGTCAAAATCCTGCTTCAATTGGCGCATTAAATCAAGGATCTGGGCTTGAACCGTGACATCCAGTGCCGTGGTCGGTTCATCGGCGATCAGAATCTCCGGATCGCAGGCCAGCGCCATGGCGATCATCGCGCGTTGGCGCATTCCGCCGGAGAGTTGATGAGGATATTCCCGCACCCGTTTCTCGGGCGCCGGGATCTGGACTTTTTTGAGCATGTCGATGGAGCGCTTCAAACTCTCCCTGCCGGAGAGGTTCTCGTGCTGGACAAACATTTCCGATATCTGATTGCCGATCGTGTAGACCGGATTAAGGGAGGTCATCGGTTCCTGGAAAATCATCGCGATCCGTTTGCCACGAATGGTTCGCATGGCTTCCATCGGCAAATCGACCAGGTTCACACCGTCGAAGAGAATTCTGCCGTGCACGATTTTACCGGGCGGATCCGGAATGAGACGCATGATCGACAGGGCGGTGACGCTTTTACCGCAACCGGATTCTCCGACTATGCCGAGCACCTCTCCTTTTTCGAGGAAGAAGGAAACGTTGTCGACGGCGGCGGCTGTGCCGTCAAAAGTATAAAAATAGGTTTTGAGTTCTTCGATATCGAGTAGATGGGGGTGGATGATCATGGTTATGCCTGTAGCGCTTGTCCGATGCTATAGGCCCTAAGGGCCTCAGAAAAAAATAATTCCACATTCTTGCTTGTCTTTTGATCCGTCTACTGCGTTACATCCAACGACACATATCTCGATATGCGCCGCTGGATGTGCCTTGTAGACGAACCCAAATTCGGCGCAATCTTATGGAATTATTTCTTACCGTGACCCTAAGACAAAGATTTTGGCAAGGCCGGAGGGCGAAGGCTGTTTTGTCATACGCCGCAGACCGATGACACGGTCCAAAACCTATATCGTTAAGCCTATGTTAAGCACCTACCATCGGCCTCAACTGTTGGCAAGAAAAAAACCACACCTCAATGGCGGCGCCGTCCGTCCCCACAGGAGATAATTTTTGACCCAAAACAAACCGGTCGACATCAGGGTGCAACGCTTATCCGTTACCCCAAATCTTAGATGTACTCCTGGCAGAAAACACTGGTATCCTTTCATTGCATCATTAATTGCATTGATCGATTTCCGATCCAGAAATGTGCAATTTTCCGCAAGTTAAGTGAAATCAGTGGAATTGCGCTGAGGCGTACTTCTGTACTCCGCACAAGCGATTCCAGACATGTCACGCCAAAGGCGTGATTGACGCCGACCTGTCCCGAAGCAGGCGGGGAATTGCGGAAAAGGACCATTTATGGACGGAAATTATTTCGTGCCAGCGGCTTTAACAAACGCGCGAAAAAGATTTCCGGAATTCCGGTCGACTTTCCAGGTTCCTTCAGGATGCCACTGGACGCCCACGACAAATTGTCGCGCGGGGTCTTCGACGGCTTCCACCACCCCATCTTCCGCAGCGGCACTGACGATCAGTCCCGGGGCCGGGTCCCTGACCGCCTGATGATGTTTGCCGTTCACCCAAACCGTTTTTCGTTTGAAAATTCCGGCCAGGCAGGAGCCGGATGCGATCTTGACACTGTGGGTGTTTATCGATTTGTCCGCTTTTTGGTTGTGATTGATGGCTCCCTCGATTTGGCTCGGGATATCCTGGTACAGCGTTCCGCCCAGGCACACGTTTAACGTTTGAATGCCGCGGCAGATGGCCAGGATTGGAAGGTCCTTCCGGTGGGCCTCTCGGGCGACCGCGAGCTCCATCCGATCGAGTTCGTCGTCGATTTCTCCCAGATTTACACGGGGCGGCTCACCGTAGTGTCTCGGATGGATGTCCGGGCCGCCGCTCAATATCAAACCGTCGATGTGCTGCAGGATCGTCGCCAGTGTTTCGCTGTTCTGTGCAACCGGCAGCAGGACCGGTGCGCCGCCGTAATGACTTACCGCCCGGCTGTATTCATCGTAGGTGTAGTCCATGAAATGTCCTGGTGAATAAATGCTCCAGGCACCACCGACAATCCTCGAACAGGTGATGGCGATCAGAGGTTTCATCATTCAGTTTCCCATGTCTCCGTTATGGCGTGTTGATAATTCTTTTTTTGTAACCGTTCACAGGGTTGCAAAGTCCGATGCGTTTCAAACCACCTCATTGTAAGCGTTTACAGGGTGCCGCAGGTGCAAGGCGTCGGGTGCGCAGACGACCTTTTGTACTTCAAGTGCCCGACAACAAAGCAGATGCGGTGCCTTGTAGACGCGTACTTTCTTTTGCAGGTCCGGCATTGGGGGTTTATGGCACATAGCGGCGACGATTTCAACGGCTGTCTGACGGCGTTTCACGGGCGAAGATGCCGGTGTGCGATCCGGTGTATTTCAGCGATATAATACTTGACTTTTTTCGGTGTACCCGCTTTGTTGTTCCAATGAGTTCGATCGAGCGATTGTCGGACAGGCTATTGACACTCGATCATCACTTCTAAAAAACTCCTGGCATTGTTACGGCGCGGGCCGCCGTGTGAATCGTCAAGCGGACCATACGTCCGCTTCGCGTTCTATTCCTCAAAAGGTGATGGGTGGTCCATATGGGAAAATTGGCCAAAGTCCTTGTCGGTGTTCTTATCTTCGCCGCACTCTGCGTCCTGGTTTACGTCAATGTTATGAAGTGGCACAAGAAGACGGTTAAAAAAGCCATCAACA
>JBATHN010000672.1:0-4358 GCA_049666885.1 Desulfobacterales bacterium | reverse complement strand
GCTCCGAATTGTTGGTAGCATGGCCTGCCTCCTTTTTTAAGGGTTGTTGCGTAGTATGGCAGACCACGTTATAAATGTAAAGATAAAATCATACAAGTTTCGTTGTAGGGTTAATCCCTTAACCTTCCCGCAGAGTCAGGCGGGATGGTCCAAGCTATGCTATGTGGGTAGGTAAGTGAGTATAAACCGCCCGCTTCGCTCGAGACGCAAAGATCGCAGAGAAAATATTATATTTCCTTTGCCGTTGAGAGGACGGCAAAGGAAAAGCTTTCAGCTTCGATAGACAACCAAACCACTTATGAGGGTATCTTATTGACAGGAGCAAGTTGAAGCCCCTAAAGGCTGCTGATTATTGCCTTCCGGCCTCTCAGCGGAAAGCAATAAATTAAACAAGTCCTCAGCGTGTTCAGTGTCTCTGCGGTGAAAAAGAATATCAAAACGGCCCTCTTTTAGGGGGTTCATCAGGCCACCCTTTTTAGAGGCGGTATTTGACTCTGCCTCAGCGGTCTAAATTCACCGACACCACCTTGGAAACGCCTTTGGCCTCCATGGTGATGCCGAAGAGCATGTCGGCGAACTCCATGCTCTTTTTGTTGTGGGTGACCATCACGATTTGAGATTTTTCACCGATCAGTTTCAGTAGGTTGTTGAAGCGGAAGACGTTGGCTTCATCCAGCGGGGCGTCTATTTCATCCATCAGACAGAAAGAAGCCGGACGGATCAGAAAGAGTGAAAAGATGAAGGCAATGGCGGATAGGGCCTTCTCGCCGCCGGACAGCAGGCTCATGCGGGTCAGCTTCTTGCCCGGTGGGTGAATCATGAATTCGACACCGGTTTCGAGAGGGTTGTCAGGCTCGGTGAGAACCAGCTTGGCGCTGCCGCCTTCGAAGAGCCGTGGAAAAACGTCACCGAGCTTTTGGTTGACCTGCTCGAAGGTTTCCATGAACCGCTGTTGCGTAATGCGATTGATCTTCTTGATGACCTTGTGCAGATCGTCGATCGCCTTCTGAAGATCTTCGCGCTGTTCGAAGAGAAAGTCGTGCCGTGATTTCAGCTGTTCGTATTCGTTGATGGCCGCCAGGTTGACATCACCGATACGGCTGATCTTCTCCCGCAAACGGGTCAGCTCCTCTTCGTCGGCGCCGGCCGATGTCTCGGCACCTTCCGCCGACTCAAGTTGTTCCCGCAGAGCCTTGAGTTCCGCGCCGTATTCGTCAAAAGGCTTGTGATAGTGCTCTTCGAGCCTTTGAATGACGGTGTCGCGGTGCACCTGCCGCTGGGTCTGCTCGATTTCAAGCACGCGGGTTTTTTCCAGGATTTTGTCCCGCTGGTCCTGAAGTTCCGCAATGATGCCGTCGTTGTCTTTTAATTGGGCATCGATGGCGGAGTAGGCGGATTCATTCGCGCCAAGGGCCTCTTCAAGGTGTTTGAGTTCTTCATACATTCCCGCCAGGCTCGCCTCATATTCGGTGACGGTGTTTTTGGAAGTGGCGGCCCTGCGGTTCTTTAGGGTGATGTCCTCGGCCAGGCTTATCAAGCGGGCGGCGCCGTCTTCCTGAAACTCCTGCAGACGCCTCAGGGTGTTGTTGCTGTTGTCGAGCCGGGCGTTCAGCGCCGTCAGGTTGAGTTTCAGATCGACGACCTTTTGACTGAAAGCCTCCAGTTGTTCTGATACGGCCCCGGCTTGCCGTGTTTTTTCGGCGACTTCCTCGCGGGCGGCAGTGATGGCTGATGTCAATTGTGCCAGGGCTGCATGATAGCGGGTCATTTCATCGTCGATGTCGCTTTCCTCGCCCAGGAGCTGCTCATGTTCCAGTTCGACGATCTCGAGGTGGCGCACGGCGTGCTTCAACTCCTCGGATGCCCGGTAGAGCGCTTTCTCGGCTTCGACTGCCTCCGCGTCGACGGATTTCTTCCGTTCATAGAGCTGCTGCAGTTCGGTTTCGATTTTGCGGACATCGGTTTCGGACGCCTGCTGCCGCTCGCGAGCCTCTGTGAGTGTCTGCTCGCAGAGGTGGATCTGCTGCTCCAGGACCTTTATCTCCTGCTTCTTGGCCAGGATGCCGGGCAGCTTGTCCATGCTGCCCCCGATCATGATACCCTGCCGGGAGATGACGTCGCCCTGCTTGGTGACGATCGTTGTATGGCGGCGGCTGCCGTTGAACAGCGCAAGGCCAGCGTGAATGTCTTCCGCGACAACGACGTGCCCCAGAAAGGCTTCTGCGATCCGTTCGAAGCCGGTTTTGACCACGACATGTTTGAGCAGGCGATCCGAATCCTCTTGCGCGGGTCGCCGATCCTCTTCGATTTGCACCAGCGCCGCGACCGGTATGAACCCGCTGCGGCCGGCACCATGGGACTGTAGATACTCGATGGCGCGCACCCCGGTTTGGGGGGCGTCGACGAGAACGTACTGCAGCGCCTCCCCCAGGACGGCCTCGGCCGCCGCCTGGTATTCCGGTGACGGATCGAGAATATCCGCCAACAGTCCGACGATTTCTTTGTTCACCTCAGTGGTTCCGGCCGTGTCCATGGTCGGGTCGGGGGTCGGGTCGTCGGTGCCGGCGTCACCCGGGGCGTAACCGAATTCGGGTGCCTTCATGATCGCCTTGACGCCGTCGCGGTACCACTCGAAATTTTCTTCCATCTTTTTCAGGGTTGAATATTTCGACCGGGCGGTGCTGCGCTCCAATTCGAGCGTCTGGACTTGCTTGACCTGACGGGCGAGGATCGCACGTTTTTCGTCGTTCAACCCTCGGATGCGTTCCAACTCTTCATTTAGAGCGGTGGTCTGCTGCGTTAACCGGACCAGATCGGCTTTACTTTTTTCTTCGGCCGAGCGTCCCTGTGCGACTCTTTGACGGGCAACGGCGGCCTCCTCCCCGGCCCGCTTCAGCCGGCGCTGCAGGTTTTCCTTGTTGTTGGCGGCATTTTGAAAAATATTGCGATAGCGGGCTTCCTCGGTCAGGCGGTCCATCAGGGCGGTTTTGCTGGTTTCGAGGTCGGCATTCAGGTCGTCGATCCGGGTTTTTATTTCGGCGGCGGCGGCCTGCTCCCGGTGCAGGTCTTGGCGGAGGGTTTCGATTTCCGTCCGCAGTCGTGTCGTGTCGTTTTGCGCCTCACCGATTTCAGAGTCGATTTTGCGGTTCTTGCCCTCAAGGTCCTCGCGGGCGGCCTGAAGCTCCTTAGCTTCGTCTACCAGCCGTTCGATTTCCTGACGCTGATGGCTGAGATCGCCTTCAATGCGGTCGATTTTACGCAGCAGGTCGAATTTACGTGATTTTTGATCCGCGATTTCCTGGTTTTTCTGTGAACGCTGCAGCTTGATCTCTTCAACGGCGGCGTCGAGTTTCTTGAGTTGGGAGGTGTTTCCGAGGTCGGAGTCCTTGAGTTCCTGCAGCAGCCGGCCGGTTTCGTCGTACCGGCGGCTCAACCGCTCATAATTGTAAAGAGACAGGCGGATATCGAGCGCATCGGCGCGCCTCTGATACTGCTTGAAGCGCTCGGCCTTGCGGGCCTGGCGTTTTAAACCGGCCATCTGGCGATGGATTTCGGAGATGATGTCCGACACGCGCAACAGGTTCTGCCGGGTTGACTCGACTTTGCGCAGCGCCTCGGTTTTGCGGTTTTTATAGCGGGTTGTTCCGGCGGCCTCTTCGAGGAAATACCGCCGTTCTTCCGGGCCGGCATCGATAATGGCGCCGATATTGCCCTGCTGGATAATAGAGTAGGATTTGGAGCTCAGTCCGCTGCCGAGAAAGACATTGTGAATGTCTTTCAAGCGGCAGGGTTGTTTGTTCATCAGGTAGGCACTTTCACCGGATCGGAAGAGGCGTCGGGTGAGCATGATCTCGGTGAAGTCTTTCAGCTCCTCCGGTGCGGACCCATTGTCGTTTGCCAGGGTCAGCGTCACCTCGGCCATATTGAGCGGCGGTTTCCCGGAAGTTCCGGCGAAGATGACGTCCTCCATCGACTTGCCGCGCAGTTGCTTGACGCTCTGCTCGCCCATCACCCACCGCAGCGCGTCGACGATGTTGCTCTTGCCGCAGCCGTTGGGGCCGACAATGGCCGATACACCTTGTGGGAATTGGATATCGGCTTTTTCGCAAAAGGATTTGAATCCTGTAATTTCGAGCCGTTTTAGCTTCATTGACGCCTGTATCCTTCAAAACCGGCCAGCGTTGAACGCTATTGATCAGAGTGGAGCTACAATAGCAGGAAGGCGGGTTGCTGTAAAGGGAAAAGCACAATGGAAGGGGTGATTTTAAATCTCAAAGTACAACATGTGGGGGGCAAAGCCTCTCGACAGGAAGAGTTACGGAATGGAAACGTCAATCATCGTGCCGGTCGGATACGAC
>JBATHN010000671.1:0-24580 GCA_049666885.1 Desulfobacterales bacterium | reverse complement strand
GATGGGAAGAATTCCGTGTTCACGTCGCAGTCCCTGGCGGCACTGCTGAACAAAATGGGGGTCACGGTCAACCCGGAACAGTTAAAAGGAAACAACGTGGCCGCCGTCATGGTGACGGCCGACCTGCCGCCCTTTGCCAGGGTCGGCAGCCAGATCGACGTTCTAGTGAGCTCCATCGGCGGGGCCGAAAGCCTGCAGGGCGGAACGCTGCTCCTGACGCCGTTGCGCGCCGCCAACGGACAGGTCTACGCTGTGGCCCAGGGCCCGGTCAGCACGGGTGGTTTCGTCGTCAAAGGTGCCTCCGCCGGTGTCGCCAAGAACTTCCCCACCGTGGGACGGGTGGCGGGCGGGGCCCTGGTCGAACGCGAATTATCGGTGGCGTTCAACGAAAAGCACCGGCTGTGTCTGGCGCTGCGGGCGCCGGATTTCACCACCGCCTCGCGGGTGGCCGCGGCAATCAATGCCACCGTATTCGACGGGGCGGCCTCGACCCCCGACGGGGGGACTGTGGATGTCATCGTACCCCAGAGATACCTTGGCAATGTCGTTGCCTTTGTCTCCATGATCGAAAACCTGGAAGTCACACCGGACGTCGAATCGAAGGTCGTGATCAACGAACGGACCGGGACCGTCATCATGGGCGAGACCGTCCGGATCTCCACCGTCGCCATCGCACACGGCAACCTGAGCATCCAGATCAGCGAATCGGCCAATGTCTCCCAGCCGCTTCCATTTTCAGACGGCCAGACAGTGGCGATTCCCCAGACGGACGTGGCGGTTCAGGAAGGCCGCAGTCCGATCTATCTGATGAACCAAGGCGTCAGCATCGGCGACGTCGTCCGGGCCCTCAATGCGCTCGGTGTTTCACCCAGGGATCTGATCGCGATTTTTCAAGCTCTCAAAGCGGCCGGTGCCCTGCAGGCCAAACTGGAGATCATCTGATGACCGATACTTTCCTGATCCCGGGATCACCGCGGATGCCAGGTGACGCCCGCCCGACGGCCGTTGGCAACCGCGTCAACGACGAACACGGCGGGCGTTTGCGGGAGGCCTGCTCCGAGTTCGAGGCTCTTTTCATCAATCTGCTGCTCAAGGAACTGCGGGCCACGGTTGGCAAATCCGGCTTGATGGACGGCGGGCGGGCGGAAGAGGTATACACCGGCATGATGGACACCGAAATGGCCCGGGACCTGGCCGCCAAGGGCGGTATTGGCTTGGCCGCCATTCTTTACCGGCAACTGGATCCTTCGCGGGCGGAACGCCGTTCGGTTTCGGACCCGTCTGAGCCGGCCAGCTCGGAAAACGCGGCAAGGAACGGGCAGAGCATTGGACGGACCGGTGACTCTAAAGTTTTGACGCCCGCTGCCGATAAACCGAATGAAGCGCCTTCAGTAAATGCAGGAATGTCAGGATCGAGGTGGCCGTTGGTGCGATGACATAACTGTCTGACCTAAAAAAGGGTCAGAAGGATGCCAGCGGCAGCCCTTGGAGCGTTTTCCATGGGAAAAGGGTCATGAAAATCAGCGCTAAACAGTCACCAAGCGGCCTCTTGGCCGGTCTCGGCCCCCTTGGGGAAAGCCGAAGGGTGGATGTGATTGGAACTCTGCCGACGCTGGAAGGACCGGATGGAGATCAGGTGGTTCTGTCGCCCGCAGCCCGGGAAGTCCAGGAGGCTCTGCGGCAGATCCGGTCGCTTCCCGATGGGTACAGCGAAGATGTGGCGGCTTTGAAGGAACAGGTCCAAAGAAACTCCTATCCGTTTGATTTTCGGTTCATCGCCCGGAAGATGATGACGGAACAACTGGTGAACCAGGCTCTCTAAACCGGGAGTGTTCCGGACACCGTTAGGAATGACATCATGCAGGACACCTTGAACCGGTTGCTGGCGCTGCTCGACACGCTCGAGAAGGTCTATCGGTCGTTGCGCGGTGAACTAGAAAACGAGCGGGCGGCTTTGACCGCAGCCAATCTGGCCGACTTCTTGGTAGCCAGGGACCGGAAAGAAGCCTTGCTGAACCGCCTCCAAGAGCTTGAGGATCAACGCGTGCGGCGGACCGACAAACTCGCCGCGCAACTCGACCTGCCACCGGCAACGGTCACTGTCAGTCGCTTGGCACACCACCTGCCGCCGGTAGAAGCGGGACGGCTGAAAGCCTGCGGCGACAGGTTGATGGCGACCCTGGCGCAGGTCGGAAACCTGAACGGGGCCAACCGGGCATTGATTGGCGCGTCTTTGGGGTTTGTGGAAGGCTCGCTGCAGGTGCTGCAGAATTTCGGACGCCCGGCCTCGATCTACCGTCACAACGGTCGAATGCAAAGCGCGCCTTGCAGCGGCACGCTCCTGGCAGATGACGTTTAGAGACGGCGGAAATCGAGTGAGAAGTAAAAGGAAACGGAAACTATCATGGCCAACATCATCGGTCTGCTCGACATCGGTAAAAGCGCGCTGCTGACTCACCAGCAGTCGATCAACGTCACGGGTCACAACATCGCCAACGTGAATACCCCCGGCTACACCCGCCAGCGGGTGAACCTGGCGGCCAATTCACCGCTCGATTCTACACCGGGACAGATGGGTGACGGTGTCGTGGCTGTCGACATTCAGCGGGTTTATGACCGCTTTGTCAGCGGTCGGATCAACACCGAACAGCAGGGCCTCGGCCGTTGGGAGGCTCAGAAAAACGCCATGGAGAGCGTCGAGATTGCCTTCGATGAAGCCGGCGGTTTCGGTCTGAGCGGATCCATGACCGAATTCTGGAATGCCTGGCAGGATCTGTCCAACAACCCCTCGGGTCACACCGAACGCGTCTCTCTGCTGTCCAAGAGCGTATCCTTGACAATTGCCTTCAACAAGACCGCTGCCGATCTACAGCAACAGCAGTTCGACCTGGATACCGTTATCCGGGGAGGCGTCGATGACATCAATGCCCTGGCGGCCGAAATTGCCGATCTCAATCGCAAAATCGGTGCAATCGAAACCGGTGTCCAGAACGCCAACGACTTGCGCGACCGCCGGGACCTTCTCGTGACCCGTCTCGCCGAACTCGTCGATGTCAGCACTTTCGAAGACGGACAGGGGCGCATCACCGTATCCGTCGCCAACGGTCGGCCGCTGGTTGAAAACGGTCAGACGTGGCGTCTGGGGACCACAACCAACGCTGCCGGTCACCAGGACGTGACCTGGATCGATTCGAGCGGAACGGCCGTCGACATTACCGCGAATATCAATGGAGGCAAACTGAAGGGCTGGCTTGACGTCCGCGATGCCGCTATTCCCGATTATCTGGCGCGTCTCGATGAATTGGCCGGAGATCTGGCGGACGCGGTCAACACGCTTCACACTGCCGGTTTCGATCTCAATGGCACGGCCGGACAGGCATTTTTCAGTGGTTCCACCGCGGCCGGCATCAGCCTGAATCCCATCGTTTTGAGCGACCCCAAACTGGTTGCCGCTGCCGCAACGGCTGCCGGCGCACCCGGCGACAATGCCAACGCTGTTGCCATTGCCGATCTGCAGCATGCGACCGTCATGGGCGGCGGTGCGGCGACCTTCGATGATTTCTACCGCTCGCTGGTAACCGACGTCGGCATTCAGGTGCGCTCCGCGACCGATTTCGCCGATCACCAGTCAGTGATGCTGACCAGCCTCGACAATTATCGCGAGTCGATCTCGGGGGTATCGCTGGAAGAAGAAATGCTCAACCTGATCAAGTTCCAGCACGCCTTCGATGCGGCTGCCAAGCTGGTCACCACCGTGGACGAAATGATTCAGACGATGATGGACATGACCCGCTAGTGGTCATCCACGAATGGATGATGTGACCATTGAGTGTCCAATTCATAAATGAGAATTTTTTACGCTGGGCAAGGCCGCACAAGGGTTTGCGGCGAGGCGTACTATACGTACGCCGCAGCCGGAAACCTGCGGAGAACGCCGCCCAACGTAAAAAAGGGCATTTAGGGATGGACACCCGCTAACTTCTTTTCCGGAGGAAAGCACTTGTTGATCCCTTCACTGGGGGCGATGACAACTGTCCGCCCTTAAAAAAGGGTGATCGAGGGGGATATCCACAACGGGATAACCGGTCAATGGCCAATCGGCCATCTAATATTGGAGGCTTCATGCGCATAACCAGCAAAATGATGACGGGCAGCATTGCCGAGAATCTTTATCGTCAGGCCGAACAGATCCTGAAGTCCCAGAAGGCCGTGGCGACCGGAAAGCGCATCCAGCGGGTATCGGACGACCCGATCGGATTGGGGAAGGTGCTTGACTACCGGCGCAGTTTGGCGAGTATCGAACAGTATCAGCAAAATGTGACCCAAGGTAAAATGCGTCTCGAGATGAACGAGATCGTCCTCGACGACGTTACCGGCCTGCTCAACAGTGCCGTCAACGTGGCGGTGGAAGCGTCTTCGGGGCCGATTAGCACCCGCCCGATACTGGCCGAGGAAGTTCGAAATCTTCGGCTGCAACTGGTTCAGTTGGCCAATAGCAAAATAGGGGACACCTATCTTTACGCCGGCCATCAGACCGATGTGGCACCCTACTCACACCACATCGAAATCGCGGGCGGGGCACCGGGGGCCATCGAATTCGGTCTGGCGGCCGACGCCACTGATGTCACTGTAGAAATCCGCGATGGCGCGGGTGCGCTCGTGCAGACCCTCACGCAAGGAGACGGGTTTACCCCCGGCAGCGGCGGAACCGCCGGCACCAACAGCATCGCCTGGAGCGGCCCGGACGGTGAGTACAGCTTTACCGTCACTGCCGGATCTGCAGGCACGGAGGTAGTGGACTACGAAACGTACAATGGCGACAGTGGCGATATCCGGTTGATTCTCGGCGACCGGACCAACATTGTCATCAACGCCGACGGCGGTGAGACCTTCGGCGACATGTTCGAGAGGCTCGCGCAGCTGCAGCAGGCGTTGCAGAACCCTGATCCGGTCGCAGGCACATCCGCGGCCGCCGCGGCTGTCGCGCCCCTCAACAGTGCGGCGGATCGCCTCGAGCACGTGAGGGCCGATGGAGCCGTGACATTCAAGCATCTGGAATTGACTGAAGACCGGTATGCCGGTCTGAAGCTTAATGTCGAGGATATGTTGGAAAAAACCGAAAATATCGACCTGGCGACGGCCATCGTCGAGTTGCAGAAGTTCGAAACCGATTATCAGACGACGCTTGCCACGGCTGCCAGGGTGCTGCAGCCGAGCCTGATCGATTTTCTGAGATAGTGTCCATATCATAGGCCTTTTTTCTGCTGGGTCCCGCCTACGGCGGGATTATCCTCGGGTTTCCAGCTG
Source organism: Desulfobacterales bacterium (assembly GCA_049666885.1). Lineage (GTDB taxonomy): Bacteria > Desulfobacterota > Desulfobacteria > Desulfobacterales > SG8-13 > JARFQH01. The sequence continues at coordinate 19,273 of JBATHN010000671.1, read as the reverse complement.
TGGTGTACCTAAAGTGCGCTTCACCGCAAATCCTGCCGCGGCGGGATGCGGCTTTGCCCAGCGAAAAAAAATCTCATTTATGAATTGGACACTCGACAGTGTTATCGTATACCCATGGATGAACACGGGGCGGGAAATGAACCATCGTTACCTTGCAACACTGCTGGCCGCGTCGTTTCTCTTCTTCTTGCCGACTCTTGGGCGCGGGCTGGAGAGCCGTGACATCATACGCCTGAAGCAGGCCGGCGTCTCGGATGAAACCGTTCGGGTCCTGATCCATGAAAAGTCCTTGGAGACCGGTGCCTTCAAGGTCGACGAAATCCTGACGCTGAAAAAAGCCGGCCTGTCGGATGCGACGTTGCGGATGCTGATTGCCGAGCATTCTTTTCTAAAAGACCGGCAGCCGATCGTTTACGGAGAGAAAATCCACGCGATTAAATTCACTTCCGTGCAGGACGTCATCCGGCTTAAGGAGGCCGGTCTGAGCGACACCGTTATCCAGGCTATTTTGCGTGTTCTTCAGGAAGACAATTCGGCTGACAGCCAAAAGGCCTGGGACATGTTGAACTCGATGGGCATCCTGATCGACAAACGGGGGGGCCGCTGACAGCGTTTACACCCGATCGCTTTCCTGTCAAACTCGCTGCAAAAAGGATTGGTTGCCGAATGTCCAATGACCGAGATCGACTGCCATAGATGTGACCACTATTTTGTCACCTGGGACGATCGGTGTCCTCACGGGTGCCGCGCCATGGGCTTTAAGAGCCGGGTGTTTCCATCCACGTTGGTGCGCAGTTGTTCGGAAGGCATGGCATGCCGCCTGTACGCTGAGAAGACTCGGCGGCGGCATGTCCGCCGGACTTCAGGGCCCGATCAAAAATAACGTATCATTTTGGACGCCGATGCATCCCGTCCAGTTGCCGGTGCAAAATCTCGGAATATGCAGATATTCCTGCGATTTTACGCCTTGTCGGCCGGGCGCCTCAACCCCCGAAATTACCGACTTATTTTCTCGCGAGCCCTCAGGACTCACCCCTAAATTGTGTCACATTTGTCCCGCCGATTTGAATCGAGCAAGAGAGGCATCCGAAATCGTTGGTTCCCACACGGCAAAAATTGCCGCCGGCACCTTCGTGCAGCGTTTCGACATATGTTATCCGTCGCAAAAAAACATTAATATCAGATAGTTGTCAAAATGTGTATTTTTAGCACGAAAATTGCTTACATGCTGATCATCCCGGTTCGAAAACGGGATACAGGAAATTTCGAAGACAAAGGAGATGCAGATGAAAATCAGTGCCACCCCTCAACTGCGACCCGACCCGCCGGTCACGCAGAAACGCCGCGAGGCGATCTCCCAGGATACGGATTTTCAGACAATCCTGAAGCAAACCGTCGGTTGCTCCGCCGCTGAGAAACAGGCGACGCGGGTTGCGCATCCTTTCGGCCCGCAGTCGGTCCGACCGATTGTTTGGCCGCAAGCGGAAGCGGTGCTGCCCTTGGCGGACTGCATCGATCGACTGGTCGATCGACTGGAGAACTACCAGCTCAAACTCGCTGATCCGCAAATTTCCCTGAAGTCGATTCATCCGCTGCTGAACGACATTGCCGCTTCGTCGGAAAAGCTGACGAAAAGGCTGGAAAAGCTGGTTGAAGGGGACCCTCTCAAAGATATTCTGAACCGTTCGCTCGTTATGGCTTCACTGGAAATCACGCGGTTCAACCGAGGCGACTACCTCTAACAGCTTTTTTTACGGCCCACGGCGTTCAATGTGAGTAAACACTAAAGATCGGGCCGCAACCGATTGCGGAGGCGATTTCGTTGGAAATTGTAGATGAATTCCGTCAAGGTATTCACCTGGTTCTGTTCGATTTCGATAAACTCCAAACCGCAGCAGGCGGCTGAATTCGAAACTCTTTGGTCGAAACGAACCACAATCACCTTTTTGATCTTCACCCTGATTTCTCCAGACTCCGATGGAAACACGAGTTCGACATCTTCCAGCACATCACCGACCTGAAACGGCATGTCGTGTCGCTTGCCATCTACGTGGCAGACCATCGCGATGAGCGCTCCACCCAAGCTGATGTCGACGACGTGCTCGCGGCATTCGGACTGACGGTAGACGAACTCGACCATGGTGCCCTCGGGCGCTTTGAGCCGGAAGAATTTGCGACGCTGATTGCGATAGACCAAGTCGGGGAAGGGTAGGCAGAGTTGGTTTTGGTAAATCTCGCCGCCGGTTGTGGAAAATGAATACGGAATCCTGTCTGGGCCGGTGAACTCGAAGTCGATTTCCCACGCGTCCTTGTTTCCTGCAGCCTCTTTGAATCCATCCGGATAGCCAAGCAGAAAAAAGGTGCGGTTCAGCTTCCTTCGGAAACCGGTCAGGACGGTCAGTTGCTCGTAATTGGTGCCGGACAGTCTCAGCTTGATCAGGATTTTTGATTTGATCAGAGATTCGAAGACTTTCTTGATGGCGTTATCGGTAATCTGATCATATTCCATACCACTATCTTAGCAAGCCGGCAGAAGATTTGCAATATTGGATTCGCTTCATCAGCCTAGTATACTATAGATTTTAAGATAATGATTTTGGCAAGGCAGAGCGAGGAATTCGTACATGCTATATACGTCGAAGAGCGATAATGCAGTCCAAAATCTTTAAATGGAAGCCTATATTCACGAAAATGCTGCAGGACAGTCTTCACTTCTACCTGAAGGTATCCGCCGGAGCACACCGCACTGCGCTCCACTTTGACTTCTATCCGATTTGTTTCGACAGGTGCTCGCCCAGGCCATATTTTTCTATTTTGCGATAAACAGTTGACGTGTTGATTCCCAGGATTTCTGCCGCCCGGGCGCGGTTGCCCCCGGTCGCCGACAGCACGTCGTGGATGTGTTGTTTTTCGAGCTCTTCCAGGGTCAGAAACCCTCCGTTTGTTCTTGCAGCGGTTTTAAACTGTGCCGCCAGTTCGGGGGCCGACGACAGGCTCAGTGCCGCTCCCTGCTCCAGCAGGACCGCACTGGCGATAATATGCTCGAGCTCGCGCACGTTGCCCGGAAACGAATACATGGACAGGGCTTCGGCGAGTTGCGGATCGATGGTGGCGATGCTTTTGCGGTTGGCTTCGGAGTGCAACCGAGTGAAGTGGCGGGCCAGTGGCAGAACATCCCTTTTTCTCTCCCTCAAGGGCGGCACCTTGATGTTGTACATGTTCAATCGGTAAAACAGATCGGCCCTGAAGCGATTGTTTTCGATTTCCGACGTGATGTCGCGATTTGTGGCGGCGACGATCCGCAAGTCGACGCTGCGCACCTCAGTGCTGCCGAGCCGGTAGTACTCACGCTCTTCGATCACCCGCAGCAGCTTGCCCTGCAGAGAGGGCTCCAATTCGGTAATTTCATCAAGAAACAGCGTGCCGCCGCCGGCGGCCTCGAAAAACCCCTTTTTGTCGCTGACCGCATCGGTGAAGGCGCCCTTGGCGTGGCCGAAGAATTCGTCTTCGAATATGGTTTTGCTCACGGCTGCCATGTTGACGGCCAGAAACGGCATGTGGGCGCGCCGGCTCAGCCGGTGGATGACCCGGGCCAGCATTTCCTTGCCGGTGCCCGATTCGCCGTTGATGATGACGCTGTAGTCGGTCGGTGCGACCGTTTCGACCTGACGGAAAACCAGCGCCATAGTCTCGTCTTCGGCAACGATGTCCCGAAACGCCTCCGGATTCTTGAGCTGCGAGAAGGATTGTCTTGGCGAAAGCAGAGACAGTTCGTGTTTGAGATTGAAACGCTCCAGGGCCTGGTTGATGACGATGGTCAGCTTCTCGCCATTGAGCGGTTTGACGAGGTAATCGAAGGCGCCGAGGTTCATGGCTTGTACGGCTGCAGTCGCCTGATCGATCGCCGTGACCACTATGCACTCGATGCTCGGGTGTGTTTCGTTGATTTGCCGCAGGAGTTCGAGCCCGCCGACGTGCGGCATCACCAGATCGAGGAGGATGACCTTGAAATCGTTGGTCTGGACAAGATCGATCACCCGGCGGCTGTCGGAAACCAGCGCCGGTTCCGGCAGGTCGGCGCTGAGCAGCGTCGCCTTGATGCTCAAAAGAAGTCCCTGATCGTCGTCAACCACTAAAATTGGCGTGGCTTTGTCGGGTATCGATTCCATTAAGACATTTCTGTTAAGATTTTATCAACGATTATCTATTTTAAAAGAATTTGGTCAGGCGGTCAAGATATTGTCGATAAATTCAATGAGTTCGGATACATTGTAAGGCTTGGAGCGGATGTTTTTGAAGCCCAGCCGATCGACTTCGGCCAGCTTCGGGTGCTGAGGGTGCCCGGTGGTGACGATTACGTTCACCTCCGCAAGCGTGGGGTCCTTTTTCAAGGCACGGCAGACCTCCACGCCGTCCATGTCGGGCATGAAAATGTCCAGAATCAGAAGGTCCGGGCGGTTGGCCCCGAGTTTGAGGCAAGCTTCGATGCCGTTGGCGGCTTCGTCAACGAGATAGGCACACCGACTGGTCAAGGCCCGGGTCAGCATGCGGCGAATCACCGGGTCGTCGTCTACTATCAGGATTTTGGCCGGTTTGCCCGTGGCCAGCGTCGGAAAGGCGACGTGAAAAATAGTGCCTTTCCTTGGGCGGCTTTCGAAGGCAATGTCGCCGCCGTGAAATTTGACCAGGCTGTAGGAGACCGAGAGGCCGAGACCGGTCCCCCCTTGGGTCTGTTTGTCGGTAACGAAAGGATCGAACAACCGTTCGACCAAAGCGGGGTCGACCCCTCTGCCGTTGTCGGCGATCGAAAGGTGCAGCCAGCCGTCCGCCGGACGGATGCCGGTTTCGATCCGGATTTTTCCCTGCGAGTGGTCGATGGCCTGGACGGCATTGATCAAAATGTTGACGATGATCTGCTCGATGTTTTGAAGATTGCCGCTGATGAGCGGCAGGTCCTCGGTCAGCTGTTTTTCGATCGTGACGCCGGCGTTGTTCACGGTGGTGTGGACCAGCCGCAAGGCGTTGGAGACGGCTTCGTTGACCGAGATCGGCTGTTTCTCGGCTGTTCCCGACTGGCGAGCGAAATTCTTAAGGTCGGTGACAATCTTGGCAACCCGTTCTGCGGCCATTTCGATGTCGCTTATGAGTTGCAGCAGGTTCTGGTCCAGAAAATCGACGGTCAACCCGCCGTATTTTCGGTGCGGTGCTTCGTCCACATGCGCTTTCAGGACCGGCAGCAGATCGCTCCACACCTTCTGGAGCAGCGGCGTGTTGTAAATAATCAGATTGATCGGGTTGTTGATCTCGTGGGCGACTCCGGCAATCAGTGTGCCGAGCGCCTCCATCTTTTGTGCCTGGGTGATGATCTCGAAAATCTCTCGGTATTTTTCTTCACTCCCCCGAAGAGCATTTTCCAATTGCCTGGATTTGCACTTTTCCTGCCGCAGGAGTTTCTCCAGGTCCTCTGTTTTATCGTTGGTTTTTATCATCATCGGATCAAACACATGAAAGGGTGCCCGTATTTTTCTCGATTGCCGGTTGATTGAGCGGCCTATGGCTGACCATTATTGTAAAGTCACACCTAAATTGTCTTTTCCATTGTCGATAGTATATCCTAAAACGACATACCGAACAACAGGTGTAGGTGCGATCCATAGATTCTCGGTGAAAATAAGAATCCGATAGATTTCGCCGGTTGACCGGGTTTTAATCCCGCCAGTCGGGATTAAACTCGCGCAAAAGCGAACATAAAACCGAACAAGGCTGAGACTGCGAAAATGAATGATCATAAAACTCGATAATTCCGAGTTCGACCAAAGCCTTCTTCTTGTTCGGTTCAATACCGCTGCGGCGGGACCAATTCGCCCAAACGGTTGATCACCTTAAAACCCGGTCCTCTGGCTGTTTGTGCAGGCTCACAGAGCACCGCTTGGGGCGATCGCCCTTCCGGCCGTGAATTCAAAAATTTGACACTGTTAATGGTTTCCGTGGTCGGTTTGCAAAACTGATATTAGATAACCTATTGAATTAGTGTTAATTAAAAAAATACCAGCCTGGCACTTTATTTGCTTCCAAAATACCCGTCCGTCTTCGGCTGTTCAACGTACCGTTTTTTTGACCGACCTCTCGGGAATTCGAATGACCCGCAAACCGTTGTCTGTGCGTGAGCTCCTGTGTAACCCGTTGCCCGATCGACGAGTTTCCACAACGTCGTTCGCAGAGGCCCGAAACGGCAGGGATCCGGCTATCGCCGTTTGGTCGAAGAAAACCGCCCGAAAAGATGCACCCATCCTTTCCAGGCCTCCGGATAAAGGATCGGGGCCGACGGCGCTGGACCCGAATTACGGTGCCGTGATTGGTGAGGTCCTGGACGGATCAACCGTCGGTTTGATCATTCTGGATGCCGACGCGAAAGTCGTTTGGGTTAACCGGGCCCTCGAGCGCTATTTTGGATTGACAAAGGGTTCTCTGATCGGAAAAGACTACCGACAGGTCATCGATCGGCAGTACAAGGGTATCGTCGAGGATTCTCGGGAATTGGCACGTAGACTCACGGCATCCCCGGCTGAAGACAGTCCTGCGGAGCCCTTCGAGTGCCATGTCCTGCCCGGCGGGTCGCGCCGCGAGCGTTGGCTCGAGCATCGCAGCCAGGCGATTCAGACCGGCGTGTTTGCCGGCGGCCGCATCGAGCACTTCACCGACATCAGCGACCGTAAAAAGATGGAAGAAGCCGGGCGACGGTTGAATGCTCAACTTCAGCAAGCCCAGAAGATGGAGGCGATCGGAATCCTCGCTGGCGGTGTGGCCCATGATTTCAATAACCTCCTGCAGGCCATTTCGGGATACACCCAGCTGCTTCTGATGAATAAGCCGGCCGACCATCCGGATGTGGATATGCTCAACGCTATCGAAAAGGCCTCTGGTCGCGCCGGGTCACTGACCCAACAGCTCTTGGCCTTTAGCCGCAGGGTCGAGAGCCGGCTGCAGCCGACCAACCTCAACACCCTGATCCGACTCGTCAAGAAGATTCTGGACCGCACCCTGCCCAAGATGATCCAAATCCGGCTGGCACTGGCCGAAAATCTTTCGGAGATTGCCGCTGACGATGTTCAGATCGAACAGATGCTCATGAACCTGGCGCTCAACGCGCGGCAGGCCATGCCCGACGGGGGGCAGTTGACGTTTGCCACCCGCAATGTCTTTATCGATCTTGCAGGCTGTGCGGCCCAACCGGATCTGCCGACCGGTGAATATGTCCATCTGTCGGTGACCGACACGGGTTCCGGAATGGATGATAAAATCCGGCAGCATATCTTCGAGCCTTTTTATTCCACCAGAGGTATTGGTGAAGGTTCCGGCTTGGGTCTTTCGATGGTGTATGGCATCGTCAAAAACCACCGCGGCAGCATCGAATGCACCAGCAATGAGGGACGCGGGACTGAGTTTAACCTGTATTTCCCGGTCATAGCTGTCGAAACGTCGGCCGGCGCGCAGCGAACAGACAAGAAAGGGGATCTCCTCGGCGGAGACGAAACCGTGCTGATCGTCGACGACGACCCTGCCCTTGTGACCCTGGGCCAACATGTTCTGGAGCTATACGGTTATCACGCGCTGACCGCCGAAAGCGGCGAAGCGGCCCTGGCAGCCTATCGGGCGCACGGTGAGTGCATCGACCTGATCGTCCTCGACCTGAATATGCCCGGGATGGGCGGGGAGAAATGCCTGGCCGAAATGGTGCGGTTGAAACCGACCATCAAGCTCATCCTTACCAGCGGGTACCCACCTGACGGCAACCTGCGCGAGACGCTCGCTGCTGCAGGTTGCGAGTTTATCGGAAAACCGTATCCGCTGAATGCCCTGCTCCGTACAGTGCGGGACGTACTGAACCGCCGAGTGCTTCTTTAGGGGTTCACGAAATAATAAGTTCGCTATTCTGGGCGTTGAGGCGCCTGACTGGCAAGGCGTGAAAACGCAGGAGCATATGGATATTCCGAATGGACGCTTCCCAGATTTCCCGACACGAGGGGATGCCAGGACGGTAGATCCCTGCCTTCGGCAATACGACGATAGGCGCAGGTGTCGGGCAGCCAGTGTAGGGATTTGAGGGTCTCGGCCGTCATCCTGATGCAGTCGGCGTTCAGCTCATGGCGCCGGTCGTAAATCCGACACCGGCAGTTGGCGGTGTCCAGATGCCGGCAGGCCACTGCCGTGTATTCGACTACGCCGGTTTCGGCATCCTCCAGTTTTTCCAAGCAGCAAATTCCGCAACCGTCGCAAAGAGATTCCCACTGTGCGGTAGTCATTTCTTCCAACGATTTGTTTCGCCAAAACGGCAGGGTGTTTTTTTGCTGCGGCCGGCACAAATTGTGGTTCATTGGTTCGAGGTTCCGTAAAAAAACAGCGAATTAAGCGGGCACGGACTTTCGCCGATAGGCTCAGGAACGATAGCCGAAATTGAGTTGATTCTGCAAATCGGCCCAGCCTTCATCAGAAACCGATTTACCATGTTTTGACAATCTGCATTGTCATTCTTATAAATGTTCATTAAGTCAATTAGATAAATTTGTACTGAATTGAGCGTTTAGTAACGGAATTCAACGCCTCTTTAAGTTAAACTTAAACTTTAATTTATGTCCTGTGAGGCTGTTATGGTAAACGTTACGGCTTTATTTATTTCTTACGGTTTGTTCTTAGTCTTGAAAAACCAGTGGGAGTTTTTGTCTCGATAACCGTCGGGAAAAGGTCATTGGAAGGAGCTTTTCGTGATTGCCTATTTCGTATACAACAAAAAGGACCAGGGTGACATCATCGTGATTCCGGATTTGGGGTGCCGCGTTCCGGTGGATGCGCAGCGGTTGCAGGCCTTCATCGCCGTCCGTCCGGACTTCAAGGAGTGGTCGGGCGATGCCTGCGGTCACATGGCGGCGGAAGACTTTGGTACAATCCTGGCCACCCGTGACGACTGCGGCGACGTGAACATTGTCAATGAGAAGCTGTGGCGGGAAAGGATGGGGCATTATCTTGGCTGATAGCCGGTTACCGGTCACAGAGAGCCCTTTTACGAAATTACGGGTCCAATCACGCCCAAGGCATAGCTGTTGCCGAAGCACAGCGCACCCGATTACGCTTACGCGTTATTTGATGATTCGCTCGAGTTTGCTAAGAAGTGCACTTTTCTAAATCTAAACAGGCTCTTCACGATCTTCTGTAAACCGTCACATGAACGGGTTTAAGGTGTGGTTCATACTATTGATAGGAATGCTTGCCGCGGCGGGTGTCGCGGTCCCGTTCGCTGCGGCCGATATCTATTTCTGGACCGATGAGAACGGGGTGAAAAATTTCACGAATTACTCGCCGCCCGAGAAAGCCGAGGTCTTCATGGAAACATCGGAGGCGGACGAAAACTCGGAGCTTAACGAGGCCGAAACCAACCGGGCCGGCGACAGGGATCGGGAATTGGAATCCGAGCAGCTGCAGGCGGCTGCTGAGGAGATCGAAGCTCTTCGTGAGCAGGTTAGCGAACTGAAAAACGACCTGAAAGATCGTCTTGAGGCACTGCCTGAAGCATCCCCCATGGAATCCGATGATGTTGCCACCGAAACGCAAGGAGCAGATGCGACAATTCGATACGGGAGCGGCTATGTGTATTGGCCGTATCCGTACGGCTACCCCCCATACGGGTACAAGGGGCATCGCAAGCTTCGCCCTCGTCACGGTTACGGTAGGCCGGGATACAAAAAACAGTTGAACCATCCCAACGGGTTTAACGATCACAAGTACGGGCGGCAACAGTCTCAGTCCCGTCACGGCTCCCTCGATCCGCGGCCGGGCTATCGGTCCTCCGGGAAGGGAGCCTATCACACCGGCTCCGGTCGACAACGACATGTGTTCGGAAGGCAACCGGGTTTTGCCGGCGGCAATAGCCGGCGGTGACCCCACCGGTGCAGCTTACGACCTGTTGTTTCCGTACTTTAAATGAAACTGTTGATGAACACTGTGTATCGTTTCAATTTGTTGGACAAGCCAGTCAAAAGCCCTGAATATCCTTTTGGGCGTCGACGCAGTCGCAGTGGCCACCGAGAGACTCTCGAAAGTACATGCAACGGTTGGCCAACGATGCCATGCGCGAGAATTTGCAATGCTTCTGGTCCTCCCACTTATTTCCAGCCGTGCAATACGACATTATTCCCGGAACGCAAAAATTGGTTATGAGAAGTTCTTTCATCACGCCTTTTCCTCATATCGGATATTGCTTGACCCATCAATCCATCAGTATCCTTTTGCAAAGCAACGGGCGTGCCAAAAGGCGAGAATTCTTAATTATCTGAAATCATATAAAAAATTAAATAAGTCAAACATTTTTATTCTACAAAAATGTAGAAAAATAAATAATAAAAAACAAAAATGTTCTATACAGCAGTTGTGCCAGTTGAGTGGGTTAAGTCAGTTTTTTCAGTCAAACACTCATGGCCCTGGTTCGGGCCGCTACGGCGCATGAAAATGATGCGCCGGAGTCCGGATGAATGGTTGCGAAAATCGGCCGACTGTCTGAGCAAGTGGTACTCAACTGGTCGGCGGTTTAAGCAGTTCGATGTGGTGTATTTCCTCGAGCGCGTCTGATGCATCGTAAAGGGCACAAACTCCCGCTCAGTCTTGCGATGCGGCGTTTGTATTGCTGTCAAGCACGTCTCTGATCATTTTTGATGCCTGATACATGTCAAATGGTTTTTGGATGAAGTCATTGCATCCCATGGCGAGCATGTCGGATGCGATTTCGTCGATGCCATAGCCGCTCGAGATCAAGACCTTTATAGTCGGATCGATCTGTTTCAACCGCCTGAAAGTCTCGCTACCGTCCATCTCGGGCATGATCATGTCGAGGATCACGAGGTCGATCTGTGCGCCGAGTTCGCGAAAGATAGACATCGCCTCTTCGCCGCTGCGCGCCGTCAAAACTGCGTAGCCCAGATCGGTGAGCATAGCCCGGCAGGCTTTAAGAATATACTCCTCGTCGTCGACCACTAGAATTGTCTCGGTCCCCTTTTGGAGTCTATCGACCGTCTCGGTTTCCGACACGACCGTTTGGTCCGTGGCCGGCAGATAGATGAAGAATGTCGTGCCTTTTCCTGGTTGGCTGGTGAAATCGATGATTCCGTCGTGATTCTTGATGATTCCAAAAGCGGATGCCAGTCCTAGGCCGGTTCCGCCGCCCATCGGCTTGGTGGTGAAAAACGGCTCGAATGCGCGCTCCTGAACATCCGGTGCCATGCCGGAACCGGTGTCTCTGACCACGATCTTCGCATAACGACCGGGTTTCACATTGAAAGGCTGGATGAACCGTTGGTCGAGTTTCACGTTTTCGGTTTTCAGATAGAGTGTACCGCCCAGTTTCATCGCCTGCCATGCGTTGAGATACAAGTTTATGAGTACCTGCTCGATTTGGTTCCGGTCCACCGACACGGTCCAGATGTCCTTGTGATAGTCCTGTACGATTCGAATTTGCTTTTTGGTGCGTTCGAACAGCTCGGCGGTTTTCTGTACGATCTGGTTCGGGCTGGTCGGTTTGACAATGTATTTACCGCCCCGTGCGTATCCCAACAGCTGGCGGGTCAGGTTGGCACCGCTTTGAACGCAGCGTTCGATGCTCCTGATGTTTTCGTAAAGCGGGTGGGATACATCCAGAGACGTCAGCATCAGACTCGCATTGCCCTGAATGCCCATGAGCAGGTTGTTGAAGTCGTGCGCGATGCCGCCGGCCAATTTCCCGAGTGCTTCCAGTCGCTGAGTTTGCTGCAGATGCTCGGCGAGCCGCTTTCTTTCCATCTCGGACTGCAGGCGCTCGGTGACATCACGTCCGATGCCGCGATACCCTTTGGGCGACCCTTCGACGTCGCGCATCAGTTGGGCGGAAAATTCGATGAAGCGATGGCTGCCGTCCTTGCGAATAATTTCGAACCCGAAGGCGCTGCGATGAATTCCGGTGCGGTGAATATCGGCAAAAGTCCTCAAGACCCGGCGGGCGGTCTGCGGCCTGACGAACTTTCGAAAGCTCATGCCCGCCAACTCGTTTCGTGACCATCCCAGGATATTGGCGGTCGCGCTGTTGTAAAAGGTTAATCTACCGCGCAAATCGGTTTCGAAGTAACCTTCCTCCATGCCCTCGAGAATGTTGCGGTATTTTTCCTCTTCCTGTCCCAGCGCGTTCTGAGCCATGACACGGGTTTCGATTTCGCTGCGCAATTCGACGTTGACCTGTTCCAGTTCGGCTGTGCGCGCCTTCACCAGGTCTTCCAGATGCAGGCGATAGTTTTGAAGCTCCATTTCTGTTTTCTTGCGGGCGGTGATGTTGCGCATCGAGCCGATGATTTTCAACGGCTGGCCCTTCTCGTCGGTTCTAAGAACGGAGTTCAGCGAAATGTAAACCGATTCGTCCCGATCGTTTCTCAGGACGATTTCGTATTCCGAGACCCGTTTGTTTTGCAGCAAGTCTTCGATAAATTGCTTACGGCTGTTTTTATCGATGTAGAATTGGCTCACGTCATTGCCGATCAACTCCTCCCTCTTGTATCCCACGAATCTTTTAATAGACGGGCTGATTTCCAGCAGCGTTCCGTCCAGATCGGTCTCGTAATAAACATCCTGGATGTTTTCAAATATCGCGCGGAATTTTTCCCGGCTGCTGCGAACGGCGTTTTTCATAAGGAAGAAAGCCGTGGCTGTCTCGTAGATTTCCTTGAAGCGTGAGCGCAGGTCGAAGTCGGTCGTCAAATCGTTGTTTTTTATGGCCAGTGCTTCCTGCTCGAGGCTGGCCATCGGGCGGATGATGCTGCGGGCGAGGAGCAGGGCGATCAGGCTGGCAACGGCTGAAATGGCCAGGGTTAATAGAATGGTGTCGCGCCGGTTTCCCTTGAGGCCTCCCAGATAGTCGTTTTCGGGCAAGTGGACGCCGATGATCCAAGGCCAGCTGGCGATGGAAAAGGAGGTCAGCATTGCATGATAGTATTGGCCTTCGTGCTCGAACCGGGCAAACTGTAATCGCGGCAAATGATAGCGGCCGTCGGCTTCGGCTTGCAGGTGCATGGCCGTGAATGCCTTGCGGCTCAGCACATCGTCGAGCTCCTGAATTCTGACCAGTCGAAAGCCTTTCGAGCCGTCGTCGCCCGTCTTGCGGATTTTTTCTAAATCTGGGAAGGCGACCACGTCACCGTTGTTGTTGAGCATGAAGGCCCGGCCGTTCTTGCCGATCTTCAAATTGCCGATGAAGGTGGAGAGCTGGTCGATTTCGATGTCCACCCCGATGATCCCTCTCAGATTCCCGGAGACCCCATAGGTCGGACCGGCGATGGTGATGCCGGGCTTCTGGGATGAAAAAAAAATGTATGGATCGGTCCAGACAATTTGGCGTTCTTTGTCGGCTCTCTTGTACCAGGGTCGGACGCGCGGATCGAAGTCGTCTAGCGGATCGAGTACGTCGGCGACAAGGTTCAACTCTTCATCGCGCCACAGCAGTCGGGTGCTGCGGCTGCCGCTGCCGTGCAAAATAATTTTGGTTCGAAAGGAAGCGCCCGGTTGCTGATTGTTGCGGCTTACGTAGTAAAAATCGCCGTTGGGTTTGCCGAGGTAGATGCCGGCGAAATGCGGGTAAAGGGTCAGCTGATCCAGAAAATAGCGTTCCAGCTTGTCGGCGCTGTTTCCGTCGATGCCGACCACATTGGCGTTCAGCAGGCGACGGGTGAGTGCCGCCGCAGCCTGAGCGTGCGCCAGGTGATTCTGAGATTGTTCCTTCGCCAGGTTGGCGATGTTTTCCATGATGTCCCGCGCGTGTTGATTCAACACCTTTTCGGACGAGACATACATCGAGGTGGTCGTGATCAGGAATGTCCCCCAGATAAGGGCCAGAAAGCCGAAGATCAGGACCCAGCGAATCGAAAATCTCATTTTATGTTCCTCTTGTACTTAGAACTCACTCATAAATAACGCATATTTTGAACGTCGACGCATCCTGTCCGGCTGCATAGCGAAAACTCGGAACATCCATATATTCCAGCGTTTTCGCGTCTTGTCAGCCGGGCACCTCGACGCCTATAATCGCGAACTTATATTTTCGTGAACCCTTAGCCGTTGCGAAAGCGGACGGGATAAAAGCAATGAACGATCTTTAAATTCAAGTCCAACGAATGTCCACAAAAAATTGGATTTTTATCCGTTAATGGCAGCAGGTGTTTATTTTTTGATGACTTGCGGAAGGCTGCGCGTCGGTTCGAGGGACCGGCGGACAAACCGGGACAAGACGATGCCGACGGCACAGCCCAGAACGATCCAGCCGTCTCTGAAACCGTCTAAAAGGATCGCGTTGATCACATCCGTCCAGCCACTGTGGCCCGAAGACCAGTGCAATTCAAAAGGCCAGAAGAAGGAAACCGGTGCATCCGTGAAAACGGCATCGGCGATGACATGCGAGAAAATCAGCAAAGCGGATTGCCGGTAGCTGATCGTGGGGATTTTCAACCAGTACCGACCGGCATAATACGCCAGAAAGCCGCCGAAAAGGGCAAACAAAAGGCTGTGCGTCGGGCCGCGGTGAAAGGCGTTGCCGTCCCACCTGAAAAACAGTCCGATCAGAACGTCGATGTCCGGCAGATTGGCCAGAAGGACAATGAACACAAAACGCTTCCAGCGGCGGAAAGCCGAGGAGCCGGCGCTCATTTCATATGTTGCCAGGCCGATGGCCGCATGGCCGAGCGGAAGGGGCATAGGTCATCCAAAAAAGTTGCAGACCAATATAGGCCGGTGGTCCCGGCCAGTATTGCATTATTGATTACAAGAGGTCTTTGCGTGCCAGTCTTTTGTTGGGGTCTCGGAAGAGTTCGACGCCGAATCCCTCGATATTTCGCCACACCACAGAGCCCTTGCGCTTTTCTTTCTCCGTTTCGGAGTACGGCAGGGCGACGGTGATGATCTCTCCAATAGGCAACATAACGGGGGATTTTATGAAGAGGCCGTATTTGCTGTAATCCTTGAGTTCGCCTTCGAAGAATTGTTTACGAGTGGCAAAAAAGACATATCGTGAATACGGAATGCGCCGGTTTCTGCGTTTTTCAAATAGGGTGGCGGCATTTATTACTGTCATCATCCGGTCCTTTCTGCAATATGAGGGAAGGGGAAGCTCGGCCTGGTTTTCTATTTGTTAAAGATGCGCCGATGTTGACAGCTCATTTAGCAATATTTGTGCCTAAGATCATTATAAAATAAATTGTATTCTTTTTAGAGGGTTACTGAATTAATGGTCGTGGCTGAGAAGGACGCTGTGAAAAATATTTCACAGAAAACAGGACGGTTGTGGTTACATAATGCAGAAGAATTGCCAGGATAGGCTTGGTTAGTGCCCACCCACGGTTTCAATAAGGGCACTGGTAAGTTTCCGATCCAGAAATCGCCATTTACTGCAAGTTCAAGGAAATCAAACAATTGCGCGGAGGCGTACTCGTGTACGCCGCACAATCGATTCCGCCGATTGACGCCGACCTGTCCCGAAGCAGGCGGGGAATTGCGGAAAAGGGCCATTTATGGATGGAAAATAGTTAGGCATTGCTGAAGTAGTCCCGACGCAGGTAGGCGTATACGGCAAACCCCCACCAACACATCAGAATCATCAACGTTGCGACCGTGAAAACCGTCAGCAAGAGGTGGCTGTCGACGGCTGCGAGAACCTCTCCGAGAGGACCCGGTTTGCTCAGTAGATTGGCCAAAACGGCTTTTCGAAAGAGGAGGAGCTGCAGCCTGTCCAGGGAGTAGACGCCGGTTGTGAAGAGCACCAGGGTGTATCCCCAGGATCTTGCCTGCCAGAGGCCGACACCCAGACCGACATAGAGGCCGGCGTAGAACAGGTGATAGAACAGCGCTACCGGGCCGCCGCTCATTGCGCCGAAAAGCGGAACCGGTGCGGTCGGCGGCACCATCTCCGATAGCGCCGAGATAACAAATAACACCGCGGCAGTGCGAAAGGTCCATTTCCCCTTGGTGGCAGTCGTCATCGTAGTGCTCCTCGACCCGACTCCCTTTTCGATATTCGGATCATCCCGTGGAGGGGTCCGAGACCCTCGGCGATCCGGTTGATTGGTTGTTATCAAACCGGGTGGGGTGATAGGCACCCGGTTACAACCGCAACGATTAACGCACTTACGTGCTTTTGTTTTTCCGGCCGATGGCCGGAAAGACAATCCACCCGCTTTGTGGGTGGTCGTTGACGCCCGTCATAAAAAGCCGCGCCGTGCCCCGGCACATCTGACGATCGATTCCAGGGTGTCATCGCGATAACAGGCCATCGCTGGAATAGTTTTAGGATCGGAGGTTCTTTTTAGGAGACGGAGATATTCGATGGTGGCTTCGATGACCTCACCTTCCAGTTGAAACCGGGCGGCAAATTCTTCGACCGAAAACTTGCCCCAGTCATCCATGATCGCTTCGACCTGTTCGACGGTCGGCAGTTTTTTGGGCGCAATCATCGCCATCAAGGTTCTTGTTGGAAGTCGATTCGACAGTGATTATTACTATACTGCATTCCACATGGCATTTTTCGGTCTATACCGCGTTCTCGCTTCCTGTCGATCCTCTGCGTGTCCCCACTACGCCTTCGCCTTCAAGTCGCTGCGTCTTTGCCCGGGACCGAATCAGCCATCAGCGGGTGGACTATTTTTGGCCCCTCACAGAATTCAATCCACAGGCTTTCGCGTCGCTCCCGGGACACCATCGGCCGTGTTGGTCGATAAACCTGATGTAATCCCGCATTGTCCAATTTTTAGTGCCGACAGGCGGCACCGGCATCAGATACCGTCTGGATTTAAAGAGGTAAACCTTCTCTTCGTAGGTCATCGTTCGATTCCTTGATGAAATCCAGTGTCCCAATAATCATGTGAGCGAACCTCTGTAACTTCATTACTATTTTTATGGCCGGCGGATAGCCTATTACACGGCTCTGTTCGATTGCGCAAGAGGGATTTTCAATGCGTCTCTTGAATGAGTTCATGCGGCGGTTCTTTGATCACCTAAGGATTCGCTCAAACAAAACTGATCATTTGGGACGCCGATGCATCCCGTTCGGCTGCCGGTGCAAAATCTCGGAATATCCATATATTTCTGCGATTTTACGCCTTGTCGGTCGGGCGTTTCAAGGCCCTAAATCACCAACTTATTTTTTTCGAACCCTAAGGGTTTCATACATCCAACCAAATGTCGGCCTCCCCGCCGCAGTGGCTGCAGACAGCGTGACCTTTTGTTTTGCCTTCGCCCTGGGCGACAATATGCGGCTCAGCTGACTCAACCTGGTGTTCTTCCAATGAACAAGTGACAATCATTTCAGCCTCGTTTCCGCAGTTTTTGCATTCGCAAACTTTTTTAAATGTTTTCTCCGCCATCGTATTACCTCCTTTAATTAGGGTTGCAGGTACAATGCCTCTGGTTGGTTTCTATGTTTTGCAGGTTACGATCCAAAAGTCTCTTGTCCTCGAAAGGTTGATCGGATCGAATTGAATTCAGCAAAGACCGGCTCGGTGGATACTGACTAAAAGAGAAGAGCTTTCACAGAGGCTGCTATGGGCATACCAATCCAACAGGGGAGAGGTGGTGGTAGAGATAGCTCTCGAACCTGAAATATTTTGCGTTATTATGCCTATAACAAACTCGTTCAAACGATTCAAATTTTTTTATCCAGTATGGCAAACAAGAAGATTTTGGTTATCAGATGATATTTCTTATCAATAAAAACCTAAAAATTGGCTCAAGATTTGACACATTCGCCGCAGATGCCAAAAAAATCCAATCTGTGGGTCAGTATTTTAAATCCGGTTTCATCAGCGACCTCCTGAGCCATGTCATGTAAGGTGGACAAGTCCGGATCAATGACCTTTTTACATTCGACACAAATCACGTGCGGATGAGGGTAGGGTTTGTTGCCGTCGTAGCGGTTGCTGCCGTCCGGAAACCCGAGTTCCAAAACTTCCCCCAATGACTTGAGAAGCATGACGTTGCGATACACTGTCGCCAGACTCATCGTCGGAAAATCATCCTGCAGCAGCTTGTATATTTTTTCGACATTGGGATGGCCGTTGCTGTGAGCCAGGATTTTTACAATAGCCATACGCTGCGGTGTGAGTTTATGATGGTTGTCCCTCAACTTTTTCAAGATGGAATTAACTCTTTTATTGGGATCAGTCATCAAGGCGCCCATTTTCAAAATAATTAATAAAAATTCTCAATTAAAAATAATTCTTATTAAAACAGCCAGTACAAAGTGTCAAGAGATTTTCCTTACAGAATTCAGCTGTTGATTTGTATTATCTGATTTTGGTATTTATTCGGATCAAATTCTATCGACATAGAAACAGATCGTTTCTATATTGGAACACTCTGTGGTGAATCGATAAAGTTCCGGGGTGCTGATATGTGGCAATCCTTTTGCTTGTGGACCAATACGCAGCCGTTGTTCATGCAGGTGGCCATAGGCACATTTCTGGCGATTTCCGTCGCGTTTCTCATCTGGCATCTGGCGACAATTATCCTCTACGTATTCGGCAAAATGCGCGGGCCTTAGGTTTCACTAAAAAATAAGTTCGCAGTTTTGGGTGTTGAGGCGCCCGGCCGGCAAGGCGCGAAAACCTGGCATATCTGGATATTCCGAGTTTTCGCACCGGCAGCCGGGCGGGATGCATCGGCGTCCAAAATGTGACGTCATTTTTTTGTGAGCCCTTAGGGCCTGTGATGCGCCAGTCACGCAATCGAAGGCCGGCACAGTGTGATTCCGGCCCGGATATAAGCAATTTTCTGCAAGTTCAAGGAAACCACGCAAAAGACGTGACAAGTCAAATAACGGCGCGGAGGTGAACTGCTGTGCGCCGCACAAGCGATTCCGCTGGCCTGTCACGCCATTGGCGTGATTGAGCCGAAATTGCGGAAAAGGGCCCTTTCTGGACGGAAACCAACTACGCCGGTACCATCATCACCGGACAAGGTGCCTTTTCGAAAATGGTTATGCCCACGTAATTCACCCTCGACAGGTTCGGTTTTTCCGACTCGTTGTGGGAACCTATAAGGATGAGATCGGCCCCAATCCGACCGGCCATTTTGCAGATTTCCAGCCCTGGATCAGCCGGTCCGCATTCAAATTTGAGAATCGGCAATTCGCCCAATTGAGGTTTGACTTCTTCCTCGAAATTCTTATTCGCTTCCGCTACCATTTCTACGATTCTCGGATCTTGTCGATCGATTGTTGCCAGGC
>JBATHN010000670.1:0-3153 GCA_049666885.1 Desulfobacterales bacterium | reverse complement strand
GTCTTGTACTGGATGGCCGACTTGTCCGTGGTCTTGGCCATTTCACCGCCTAAAGCATCGATCTCCTTGACGAGCTGCCCCTTGGCCATACCGCCGATGGACGGGCTGCACGGCATGGCCGCCACCTTGTCCAGGTCGATGGCCGTCAGGAGCACACGGCACCCCATTCGGGCGGCAACCAGCGCAGCCTCACAACCGGCGTGCCCGGCTCCAACGACGATGACGTCATATTTATTCGAATAACATCTCACCGATCGACCCCAGCAAGTCTTTCAACTTTGCATTTCTTCCTCAAATCGATATAGTCTTTCCAGATGCAGGCCTTCGGACACAACCAAATCAGGTTATAGGTAGCCGCGCCGCCTCTGGCCGCCGCCTCCAGTTTGATCGAAGAGGAAACTGTTGAATCACGTGGTTTAACGTTAACAGCACATCTTCGCTTCGTGCGCAGAAGTTACCATCTAAGACGCTAAATGACCCCGGGCAGAAGATATAACGATTACAACACGTATCTGAGAAATATTTACGGATGCCGCGTTCAGAAAATAAGCGTCGATGCGGGACTCACCTGCCCCAACCGCGACGGAACGCTGTCAACCGCCGGCTGTATCTACTGCAATGCGAGAGGATCGGGAACCGGTGCCCATGCCGGCGGTCTCTCCATCACCGAACAGCTGCTCGAGGGCAAAGCGGCTCTTTCCCGCAGGTACAAGGCCAAAAAGTTCATCGCCTATTTTCAGTCGTTTTCAAACACCTACGCCCCGGTTTCGAAACTCAGGCGGCTCTACGAGGAAGCCTTGGCCATCGACGATGTCGTCGGCCTCTCCATCGGGACCCGTCCGGACTGTGTCGCCGAACCGGTGCTGGATCTGCTGGCCGGTTATGCCGCCGATCACCTGGTCTGGATCGAGTACGGCCTGCAGTCCGCTCACGACACCACCCTGGCTCTTATAAACCGGGGCCATGATGTCGCCTGTTTTCAGAAAGCCGTCGACTCCACACAGGCACGCGGCCTTAAGGTGTGTGCCCATGTTATACTGGGTCTGCCGCAGGAGACCAGCGCCCAGATGCTCGCCACGGCCCGATTCCTGGCCGATCTGCCGGTCGCGGGCGTCAAGCTGCACCTGCTGTATGTCGTCCGCGGGACGTCGCTCGCCAGGCTTTATCGCGCGGGCACCTATCGCTGTCTCTCGCAGGCAGCGTATGTCGAACTGGTCTGCGATTTTTTGGAACACCTGCCTGAACAGGTGGTTATTCAGCGCCTGACTGGAGATCCGCACCCCGCGGAGCTCGTCGCGCCCCAATGGTCCCTTCGCAAGCGCGAGACCCTCGACATGATCAAGACAGCTCTTGAAGAGCGGAACACGTGGCAGGGGAAACGCCTCGGCTGCAGCCGACCCTGAGTCCTCAGGGCTCACTCAAAAACAATGTCTCCTTTGGGGTACCGACGCATCCTTCCGGCCGCCGGTGTGAAAATTCGGCATCTCCGGATATGCTTGCATTTTCGTGCCTTGCCGGACGGGCGCCTCAACACCCAAAATTGCCCACTTTAAGTGGGTGCGTACCCCTGGGCAATCGGATACCGCCGCCCGTATCCGAAAGCCTTTGAGGTCACTTTGAGGCCCGGTGCCGCCTGATACCGTTTATACTCGTTCCGGTTGACCTTGGCAACGATCTCGCTCACCAGCTGCCGGTCGAATCCCATCTCCACCATTTCGGAAATGCTGAGGTCATCCTCGATATAGCCCTTCAGGATCGGATCGAGCAGAGCATAGGGCGGCAGGTCGTCGTCGTCGCGCTGGTCGGGCTTGAGTTCCGCCGACGGCGCCTTCGAAATGATGCGGGCGGGAATAACAATTTGATCCCGGTTGATGAAATGCGCCAGGTCGTACACCATTGTCTTGGGCACGTCGGATATGACCGCCAGCCCGCCGCTCATGTCTCCGTAAAGGGTGCAATAGCCGACAGCCAGCTCGGATTTGTTTCCGGTTGAGAGCAGCAGGCACCCCCTTGCGTTGGAGATCGCCATCAAAATCGTCCCCCGGATGCGGGCTTGGATGTTTTGTTCGGCAATACCCGGTTCACGGTTATCGGAGGCGGGCACCAGGTCTTTGAGAAATTCTCTGAAGATGTCGTCGATCGGGATCGTTTCGAGGCCTACGCCCAGGTTGCCGGCCAGCCGGCGCGTGTCCTCGAAGTTGTCCCCGGAAGTGTAGGTGGACGGCATGAAAACGGTGATCACGTTGTCGGGGCCAAGGGCCTCGGCCGCGATTGCGGCCGTCAAGGCCGAGTCGATTCCGCCGCTCAGGCCGATCACGGCCTTTGAGAAACCGCACTTCGTGACGTAGTCGCGGGTGCCCATTACCAGCGCCTTGAAAACGGCTTCGGTTTCAGAGGCAGCGACCTCCCGTATCACGGCTGATTCTTCGGCCGTGTCGTAAAGGATCAGGTCCTCCTCAAAATCCCTGGCCCGGGCCACCATCCGGCCCTGCCGGTCGAAAACCGCGCTGAGGCCGTCGAAGAGCAGGCTGTCGTTGCCGCCGACCTGGTTCACATAAACCAGCGGCACGCCGTACTTCTTGGCGACGGCGGCATGCATATTTTTTCTGAATCCGATTTTACCCGTGTGAAAAGGCGAGGCGGATATGTTGACGATCAACTCCGCCCCATCCTTGACCATGGCATCCACCGGATCGAAATGATAGATCCGACGCTTGAAGATGTCCTTGTCGTTCCAGAGGTCTTCACAAATCGTCAGCCCGATCCTCATTCCCTTGTAGAAAAAACTGCGACTTTCTCTACCAGGTTCGAAGTAGCGGCTCTCGTCGAACACATCATAGGTCGGAAGAAGGCGCTTTTGAACCTGATGCCGAATTTGACCGTCTTCGAACAGAACGGCGGAATTGCACACCCGCTTGCCTTCATCAGCCGGATTGTGATCGACGAAGCCGCAGATGACGCCGATGCCGCGGATGGTGTCGAGCATGCGGCTGAGGCTGGCAATATTGGCGTCGACGAAATCTTTCTTCTCGACCAGGTCCTGCGGCGGGTATCCGGAAATGACCAGCTCCGAAAAAATGACCAGGTCGCAGGACTGTGAAATGGCCTGATCGACGCACTTCCGGATGCGCTCGACGTTATGGGCGAAATCTC
>JBATHN010000669.1:0-3044 GCA_049666885.1 Desulfobacterales bacterium | reverse complement strand
GACCTTCTCCACCATCTCGACCATGCCCTTTGTTGGCGGCATGACCACCACGGCGATAAAGACCACGGCGGCAATGAGGAACAAAACCGGCTTGTAGCCCGGCCTGCTTTTCCAGGTCCAGGGGTCGTTGTAGGTTTCATCGAAAGCGTTGCTCAGCTGTGTCATGCCTCCTCCTCAATCTGGGATATGCTTTTTTTGATCCGGTCGGGCGGTGACCGGGTGACGGTTGTCGATTACTCACCTCGGATTGTCTTTGTACGGCGATTGAATCGAAGATTCAACCCCCAAAGGACGATCCCGCTGCGACGCCGATCCGACGCTCTGTACTCGGCCCTTGTATTTGTTGTGGCGTCCATTCTCGCCCTACTTCGGGCGTAAAAATGAAGGCGGAACAACGCTGTCTGTAAGGGCCGAAAACCGATCGCCAGCTGTGGGCTGTGCCTTTAAAATGCAAAGCAATGAATATGCCACTAACGGATTAGAATGGCGGGTGGAGCCAAGATCCTACAATACCCAATAAAATCGACCTTTCGGTTGTCGGGAGGCCATCATGCGAACCGCGGTCTGTCAGTATTTTTTACAGAGTGTAAAACCGGGTCGGATCATCTTTCGGCTTCGCACTGCGATACGCCGAAGGCGACACCGGTGTTGTCGTAAGAAATGCCCATCAGGGGCAGAAAAGATCAATGAGTTCGCGAGGGGATTCTGCGGTTCAGATCGAGGATCGCCTTTTTGAGCGATTCAATGCTGTTGCCGCCTTTTTCGATAAAAGCGTCGGCACTCAACGTATCGTGGGGAGCGGCGTAGTCGGATAGGAAGGCATGGATCACGACTTTAAGGGGCGGGATTCGGTCTTTCAGCTTGTCCATCAATTGGCCCGCAACCGCATCCGGCAAGTCGGGATCGAGGATGACAAGGTCCAGGGGGTCCGTGTGAAAAGCCCATTTCAGAACCTCTACACCACTTTCGGCCAGGCGTATCCGGTAGCCCTCGGCCTCGAGTTCCCGTTTCAGGAACTTGCGGACATGGGGGTTGCGGTCGGCGATCAATATGTGTTTGAGTGGGCTCACTCTTGCTCTCTGTCCATCGTTGTCAAGATCACTAAGCAAGGGCTATGCCAGCGCGGTAAAGCGGGCCGTAAGTCGGCACACCGTACCTGTAGAAGCAGCAGAGTGTCCGGGCGGGGGTTGGTAATATTTCGGAGTCCGCACTGATGATGTCGATTTTTTTTACAATCTGTAAAAACGGCCACTAAAGGATTTCAATCTCGTGTGCGCCCTGCCGGACACGGTTGGATTGTTGGTCCAGGCCGACTTGAGATTTCTATATCCATCACTTCGCCTGCCTTTGCGCGGAAGGAAACCACAGAAAAGATGTACACCCTCGAAATCGTGGTTATAATGAAAAATGGTCAAGACAAAAGAGGATGGCTTTATCCGCTGATGTCATACAAGTGAACCAATAATGGTGAGGATTGACCCAACACACTGCAGAAAACGAAATGCAATGGTTCGGCATCTGAGGAGGAAGAAAATGGGCAAGATCGTTCATCAATCTCACATTACGATAACGCGGGAAAACGGACCGACCCGCAAGGCCGTCATTAAAGGCTTCAACGAACCTGTCTACTACGGTGTCCACGGCGGTATCAAAGACTTTTACGGCGTATCACCGGAAGAGGAGCATGCCGCCACACTCGATCACATAGTCGGCGCCGTGGGCGGCTGAATGATGGGAACTCTGGCCACGGTGTTGGCCAAAAAAAAGATCCGTACCTTCCAGGATCGATTCGAAGCAACGGTTGTCGGTGACATCGAAGATGTCGGCGGCGTGCTGAAAATAACCCGAATCGGTGTTTCCTATCGCCTCAAGGTTCCAAAGGAACAGGCGTCGGATGCCCGGGCGACGTTGGACAACTATCTGCATCTCTGCCCGTCGGCGCAGAGCGTGATCGGCTGCATCCAAATTACCCATGAATTAAGGTTAGAAGAGATGGCCGCGTAGCCGCGCGGGATATATCGCAAAAGGCCGGTCTGAACCCTCCATGCTCTGACTGCTCTTCGCGGCAACAGTGTGATGCCAGACAATCGTTTGAAGGCAGCAACTTGGCCGATTCCAAGGGCTCATTTTAAAATAACGTCTCACTTTGGATGCCGATCCATCCCATCCGGCTGTTGGTGCGATAACTCGGACTATATAGATATGCCGCTCTTTCCCGCATTGCCAGCCGGGCGCCTCAACGCCCAAAATCACCTACTTATTTTTTCGTGAGCCCTAGCCGCGAGAAAGAAGAGAACCCGCACGATGAGCTGATTTTTAGATGTCGGATTTTGTTTCCGGCACGGCGATGAGTCGAGGATCGGTGACTCCGGCTGTGGTAAAGAAATGGTCGGTTTGGTACATGAGACGGTTGAGCGTATCGTCGAGAAGCTGCCGCATTGATTCCATCTCTTCCCGGGATGCTCGTCGGGGAATCCAAATAAGATTTTCGGCGTAAGCCAGGACGATTCGGGAAAAAGGCTTGGGAATGATCGTTCGGTCCCAGCTGTTGAGCCGCCAGCTTCGGTCGGCACTCCACATCAGCGTCAAAATCGGTAAGCCGGTCATTCGCGCCGCAGTGATGATACCGATCTTCGAAACATGGGCGGGTCCGCGCGGCGCATCGACCACCAATCCTCCAATGTGCCCCTTTTGGAAATAGTGAACCAGTTCCTTCAGAGCCTCGAATCCCCGATAACTCGATGACCCCCTTACGACGATCCATCCGTGGCGCTCAGCCGCTTGGGCGGCCAGTTCGCCGTCTTTGCTGGAACTGGCCATGGTGACACGCTTCTGATCGCGGTAGTGGTGGACCAGAAACATTACCCCCCTGTGCCAGGTGGCCACCAGCAGACCTTTACCGGGATGCTCCTTCTGATAGGCTTCCCCGATTTCGCGGCCGAATTCCTGCACCCGGCAGGTGGAAAAGAGCAACAGGAAAACGATGCGGGTCATCCAGCCGAAAAGGTAGTAGAACGGGACCTGCCAGGGTTTTCTTTTTTTTT
>JBATHN010000668.1:0-1905 GCA_049666885.1 Desulfobacterales bacterium | reverse complement strand
GATTAATATCTTCAACCCGTTCGCCCAGGAAAAAATCAACCAAAGCATCGTCCACCTGCTGATCGAAGAAGATTTTCTCGAAACCATTATCGAAATCGGTATGCAGTTCGAGGTCGGCAGCAAGGGAGACCGGCTATCGGGTGGTCAGCGGCAGAAGCTCTCGATTGCCCGGGCCCTGCTAAAAAAGCCGCCGGTATTGATTCTGGATGAAGCCACCTCGGCACTGGCCAACAAATCACAGGCGCGTATCCAGAATTTGCTGGAAAACCGCTGGAAGGGTAAAAGCACGTTGATTTCGGTGGTTCACCGACTCGACATTATTAAGAACTTCGACAAAGTGGCGGTGATGAAGGCCGGCAAAATCTGTGAAACCGGGACCTATGCCGAACTCATTGCCAAGAAAGGCCTCTTGTATGAACTCGAATACGGAAAAAAATGACGACGGAGCCACCAGCGAATACCAGGAAAATTTGAACATTCTCAGGCAGATCGACTTTTTTTCAGGACTGCCGCTTGAGGCAACGAAGGTATTTGCCTACCTTTGCATCCGGGAAAAATTCAAGAGCGGTGATTTCTTGTTTCAACAGGACGAAGAGGATGAGCAGGCGTACTACATCATTTCGGGCAATGCACAACTCCTTCATGTGGACGACGGTCAGGAACTGGTTATCCGGGACTGTGAAGAAGGTGAATTTCTCGGACGCCTGGCCCTCATGAGCACCATGAGCCGCCTGTTTTCTCTCAGGGCCCGGACCGATATGATCTGTCTGACCATCACCCGCGAGAAATTTACCAAGGCCCTGGAACAGTTTCCGGACTTGATGCCGAAGTTGATCAGGGTTATTGTTGAAAATATATACAGTTGGGAAAAGCGGTTTGTCGCCCATCGCACAGTGGATTGCAGCGATTGTTTCAAAGAGATCGGTGTCAGTCTTGTGTGATGATCGCGAACATGATAGAAATAGTGTGACATAACTGCTCGGCATGCTGTGCTATACCGACCCGGATCAGCGGACGTGAGGTCACGGGCCTGAGCGACAAATCCAATGCCAAGGAAAAACGTATCGATCAAACTTAAAAATCGGATCTCCGAACTCGAAAGATTGGGCCAGAAACTTCAGATGTTCGGAGCGGGTATCGGACTGTCTAAAAAATGTGTCTTTCAAATCAATCTGGCCGTGGATGAACTGTTTACCAATATCGTCAAGTACGGATTCTCAGACGACAACCTTCACTATATCGCCGTCACGCTTTCCCATAAAGACGGCAAAATCAGCATCCGCGTCGAAGACAACGGTATTCCCTTTGATCCGGCGGCAAAACAGACATCGGAGCTGAAAGATCAAATCGAAAACTGTAAGATCGGCGGGCTCGGGCTGCATCTGGTGAAAAAGATAATGGATGACATCGTATACGAACGCCGCGGGGAAAAGAACGTCATCACTTTGATCAAACACATTCCGCAAACTTGATACCAGCCTTTTTTTAAGCAGCGGAAACAAACCCATTCCGGTCATGAAAGTGTACCGACACATGAGATGCAAAAGGATGTGAGATGGAAATCATCGAAAACCAAAAAGAGGACGTCAGCATTTTTAAACTGAACGGTCGTCTCGATTCGAACACTTCCCCGGCCTTGGAAAAAAAGCTGGTTTCGGCCATTGAAAACGGTACCAGGAACATGGTCATCGACTTTGAAAACCTCGACTATATTTCCAGTGCCGGATTGCGCATCATTCTGAAAACCACCAAGGATTTGAAACGCACGGATGGTCATATCGTATTGTGTGCAATGCAGGATTACGTCAGGGAAGTGTTTGAAATCGCGGGATTCGATACATTTTTGCCGATTTTTTCGACGGTCGACGAAGCACTGACCAAGGTTTAAGATCTGGGCCTTCTGGA
>JBATHN010000667.1:0-2103 GCA_049666885.1 Desulfobacterales bacterium | reverse complement strand
CGAGTACGACGCCCTGATGCAAGAGTTGATCCGGTTCGAAACCGGCTATCCGCAACTCGCCAGTCCGGATTCACCGACGGCGAGGGTCGGGGCACCGCCGCTGGCTAAATTCGAAACCGTAAAGCATGCGGTTCCGATGCTCAGCCTCGAAAACGGGTTCAATGAAGCCGATATCCGGGCTTTTGACGAGCGGGTGCGCAAGTTGACGGGTAGAAAGACAGTCCTTTACACCGCCGAGCCCAAACTGGACGGCGTTGCCGTCGGACTCGTCTACGAGGGAGGTCGACTGGTAACCGCCGCCACTCGCGGCGACGGTTTCACCGGCGAGGTGATCACCGCCAATGTAAAAACGGTCCCGGCCGTGCCACTCTTGCTGCTCGACGCACACGGGCAGCGGACGCCTCAATTTCTGGAGGTCAGGGGTGAAATCTTTCTGGAACGGGAGGGATTCAAAAAGCTGAACGCGGAACGGCTCGAGGAAGGACTGCCTCTGTTTGCCAACCCACGTAATGCCGCCGCGGGTTCTCTGCGCCAGCTCGATTCGAGAGTTACCGCCCGCCGGCCGCTGGGAATCTACGTCTACGGTGTCGGATCGACGCAAAACCTGAGTGTGGCATCACACGGGGATCTCCTTCAGACTCTGAAACAGTTGGGATTCAGGATCAATCCCCTCACACGTTCCGCCATCACCGTCGAACAGGTGCTCGATTTCCATGGCGAGCTGCAAGAAAAGCGTCACGGTTTGCCGTATGAAATCGACGGCATGGTCATTAAAGTCGATCGCCTTTCCGATCAGCTTCAGCTGGGCAATACATCCAGAAGTCCCCGCTGGGCGATGGCCTACAAATTCCCCGCGATTCAGGCGACAACTACCGTTGACGCCATCGAAGTACAAGTCGGTCGCACCGGAAAACTGACACCGGTGGCGCATCTCAAGCCGGTCCGGGTCGGCGGCGTCACGGTCAGCCGAGCAACCTTGCACAACGAGGACGAGGTTAGAAAAAAAGATGTCAGGGTCGGCGACCACGTGCTGGTCCAGCGCGCCGGGGACGTCATTCCTGAAGTCGTCAAAGTGATTGACACCAAACGCAGCGGTGCGGAAAAGCCGTTTGAAATGCCGAAGCACTGCCCGGTATGCGGTTCGTCGGTTGTTCGCGAAGAGGGGGCGGCCGCCACCCGCTGTGTCAACGCTAACTGCTCTGCGCAGATCAAAGAGCGCATCAAACACTTCGCCGCCAAGGGAGCTTTCGACATCGACGGCCTGGGTGACAAATTGGTTGAACAGATGGTCGAGAAAAAAGTCCTCAACTCGTTTGCGGATATTTTTACTCTGGATCAAAAGGTTGCCGAAGGTCTCGAAAGAATGGGGAGCAAATCGGCCCGCAACCTGATCGACGGCATCGAAGGCAGCAAGCAGATTTCATTTCAACGGTTTTTATACGCACTGGGAATCGGCCATGTCGGGGAACATGTGGCCAAGATCCTGGCCGAACAATTTACGGGGCTTGACGATATTTCGAGGGCCACCCGGGAAGAACTCGAGACCATCACGGACGTCGGGCCGATCGTGGCGGCCAGTGTCGTGAACTTTTTCAGCCGATCCGAAAATCAGGACATGCTGCGGCAACTGTTACATAAAGGCGTGGTCATCCGGCATGAAACCCGCGAAAACCGGACACCGCTGGCCGGAATGTCTTTTGTTTTGACCGGCACGCTCACCGGCATGACCCGACGACAGGCCCAAGAAGCGATCGAGGCCGCAGGCGGACAGGTCAGCAGTACGGTCAGTCGCAAAACGGATGTCGTCGTCGCCGGCGATTCTCCCGGATCCAAACTTCAACGTGCCCGGGAGCTGGGGGTGGCCGTTATCGACGAAGCGGAATTACGCCGGCTTATCGGCTGATCGGAATACAATATTTTCACCGCAGAGCCGCGGGGGTCGCAGAGGGAGTTTTTTTTATTTGCCGCTGAGACGCCGGCAAATAATACCATCATGCCTTTGGCAGCATATTTACTTTCAAGTCCGTCCTTGACGGATGGCGTTTATTCCTTTTCGCCCTCGCAGCGAAAAGAAATAGAAAAAATAACTTAGCACCCTCTGCG
>JBATHN010000666.1:0-3476 GCA_049666885.1 Desulfobacterales bacterium | reverse complement strand
AGAAAGCCTCGCTGGTCAGTTGAATGGCCATTTTTGTCCTCCTTTCGGTTGGGTGGAGCGGCGGTGTGTGTCACCATCCCATTCGATATGTAAGAGTTGCGGCACCAATATGCAAGACGCATTTTTCAGCCTCGTTTGGTGGTTCGATGGCGTGACCTCATATTAAACCATAGGTTGAGCGGTTTCCCAGGCGGGATTCACTGTTCCCAGTTAAAGAGCCATAACTGGTCTCTCATAACCGTATGGTGCATCAATTGGGTCGAATTCCATTTTTCACCCATTGGGTTAAAGCAGCCAATCCAAACAATGGCGTATAAAGTTCCGGTCAGCATTTTATAACTCAAACAGGCATCCGAATAGAAGGGCTCAGGGAGCGTGACGGTTCTTTGTAACCCGGTACCGTGTTTTTTTACTCGGCAATTACCACCTGTTGGTGTAAAGTCGATGAAACCCTGACACGGGAGAAATCTGCCGCAGGCTCGTTCTCCATATGGAAGGATACCATGAAAAACACGCCCATGGTCTCGCCTTTTTCAATCAAAAACGTCCGGTTGTTCATCTTGTTCCGGGTTTTTTTCAATGCCCGTTTTTACTACCCCGTTTTCACGATTCTGTTTCTGGACTTCGGCCTGACACTCGAACAGTTCGCGCTGCTCAACGTCGCATGGGCCGCCACGATCGTTCTGCTCGAGGTGCCTTCTGGCGCGCTGGCCGACACGCTGGGTCGCAGGAATCTGTTGGTTTTTACGGGTATTCTCATGGTGGTGGAAATGGCGCTGCTGTGCTTCGTACCGCGCGGAAACGCGAACATTCTCTTCGGCGTCTTTCTGCTGAATCGCATTCTGAGCGGGGCGGCAGAAGCCGCCGCCAGCGGCGCCGACGAGGCGCTGGCCTACGATTCGCTACAAGAGGAAGGCTGTGAGACAAAATGGGGGCAGGTGCTGGAGAAGCAGATGCGGATGCAGGCAGCCGCCTTCCTGTTTGCAATGAGCCTGGGAGCAGCGGTTTACGATCCGGCCCTCATGCAGCGGATTATCGACTGGTTTGGTCTCAAATTTACCGTATCCCGGGAATTAACCCTGCGGTTACCGGTATTTCTGACGCTTGGTATGGCGGTTCTGACATTGCTGACCGCGCTTCTGATGCGTGAGGTCCGCCCCGTCCCTTCCAGTCGACCAATAAACATTGTGATCGGCAGCGGCAAGAGAGTCCTCCAGGCGTTCAAACTCACCCTTGAGGCCGGCAATTGGATATTGAAAACCCCTTTTGCGCTGGTGATCATTCTCATCGGTGTTGTTTTCGACAGCTGTCTCCGCATGGCCGCAACCCTGACCAGTCAGTATTACCGGCTCATCCATCTCCCGGAGGCATCTTTCGGCCTGATCGGATCGGCCGTTGCCGTTATAGGGTTGTTCGTTCCACGCCTGGCCCTGATTTTGGTTGAAAAACGGACGCCGCTTTTCAACTTGGTCGTGATGACGCTGCCGGCCTTCATCGGCCTGGCGGGTATGTCACTGTTTTTACCTAGCCTGGTGGGTGTCATCCCGATTGTGTTGATTTCGAGCACCATGTATTTGCTCCGTTTTTTCCAGAGCCATTATCTGAACCGGATCACAACGTCTGATCAACGCGCCACGGTGCTCAGTTTTAAAGGCCTCTCCATGAATCTCGCCTATGGCATTGTCGGGGTACTCTATTCGCTCCTGGTGGGTCGTCTGCGGTATACCTTGGCGCCGGCTGTTAGAGGAGCGACAACGGAAAAGCTCGAAGAAGCGACATTCACGGCTGCTATGGGATGGTTCCCATGGGCCTTCGCCGCCGCACTGGCGGTTGTGCTGGTATATGTTGTCTGGACGCTTCGGCGAACCGGTGCAGCGGAACAGCCATCGTAATCTTCCCGATGTTGTATCCGCTCGCCTGGACGGATATCCGTCTCGTGGCTCTGCCGTTCATGGATACCTGCCGTGTCTGAACAACAACCCTCTTTCTGGTCTAATCTACTACATATTGTATCGATTTGCGCTTGACTCACAATATGCGATGGCATAAGATGCCTGTCATTTACAACCGGCGTGGAAAAAATTGGATGAACGAAATTTGTCTTCCTTGATGGGATGGTGGTCACGACCGGTTTGTCGCTATCAGTATAAATCGACCGAGAACCGCACACCAGTTTATGAAAGGCAGGATCGACGATGCCCTTGCCTCAGAACCCATCCGAGCCGGATAAAGCGACCGCAGATCAAGCCGACGGGAACCAAGAAATGAACAACCCTTACTTTGACAGCAACTCAGAGAAGATTCCTGATGAGGAATATTTGGAAAATCAAGGTTATCGCAGCCTGAAAGAAAAAAAGCCGCTAACGAGCGTGCGGTTCATCCTCCCCTTGCTTCTGGCCGGAATCGTGCTTGTGATCATAATGGCGGTATGGCTCAGGGGCAAACCCCAGAGCCCGCCGATAAATTTAGTGGATCATGAGCTTCAGGACCGTGTCGTCGCCTTGGAACAACAGCTGATGGAATTGAACGGGATCGAGCAACGCTTGCAGACGCTCGAAAGAGACGGTCAATCTTATCTGCAGGCCGTCGAAAAGCTGAACCGGATGGAAGCGTCGCTGTCGCAGCGCATGGATCAACTGAATAAGACCCTTTCTGTCGCACCCCCAAAACCGGCCGCAGCACGACCGTCGGAAAAACAAACCGCGCAAAAAACCGTTAAGCAACCCAATGCCGTCACTCATGTCGTCAAGTCCGGTGACACACTCTACGCCATCGGCCGTCGCTATCAGGTTACCATCGATCAACTGCGCACGGACAACAACCTCGGCAAAAAAAGCACGCTTCGTCCTGGGCAGAAGCTCATCGTCAATCCGCCTAGATCTAATTAGTGTCCATCCATAAATGGCCTTTTTCCCGCTGGACTGCCGGTCGTAGCGGGTTTCCGGCTGCGGCGTACATAAAGTACGCCTCACCGCAAACCCTTGTGCGGCCTTGCCCAGCGAAAAAAATTCTCATTTATGAATAGGACACTTATAAGTGCCTTTAAAAAATCGCGGATGGGCACTAAATCAGCCTGTGCCCCAATCGGCTGTCAGGACGGCCGCCTGCGACGGTCCTTGCCGCTGCGGCGGTCCTTTCGGGTCGACAGGGTGACAAAAACACCGTCTCGCACGCTGCTGCGGCGATCGACCTTGTTTTTACGCCGATTCCTGATCGGTCCCCTTTTTCCGGAAACCGGCAAGGGCGCCGCATCTTGTGGATCTTTTTTCGGTGAAACGACCTCTTTCAATGTAATCCGCATGATCAGATCCTCCTCGCAGTTTTTATCGTCCTTTTGGGCCTGAAACTTTAGTGGGACACCTATTCAACGACCCGTGAGGCGGTGCTGATGTTTTTCCTGGGGTAACGCTCGCCACCAAATACCATCCAAATCGCCCCCCGCCAGGCGGCAGACAGCTCTTGGGACGGTTCAAAGC
>JBATHN010000665.1:0-6356 GCA_049666885.1 Desulfobacterales bacterium | reverse complement strand
CGCCTGGTTCGGGAGACGTTGATAAACGACAGATCGCTCCCCGCTGCGTTTGCACACCTGCTGTTCGTCATTCGGCAGGGCGACCGAATAAGCCAATCCCGAAATATGGACGGTCAACGTATGAATCCGGTCTGGATCGCTGATGACCTTATCACATTTAATAAGACTGAATTCCAGCATTAGAAAGCGAATCCGGAAGTAGGCTTCCGATTGAATGTCGAACCGGTTTTCCTCTTCTGCGGCCGAGGCAAGACGAAAATGGGAAAATCCTATTTTAGATCCGTTGAAAACAATTCCCGTCCAGTATTCGCGTATCGGATTATCGGAGAGGGTCAACGAGCGAGGGGATGATGGGGAGTAGGCGGCTTTGTGAAAATAGAGGCCAGCGCAGCCCTGCAGCGCCAACACCAGAGCCACTAAAAAAAGTGAACAGAGACATCTGCGACGCATTTTTTATCGCCAGGAACAATATTATGATTCGGGTAGAGGACAATACCACTAACACGAAAATAAAATGCAATACGGAAAAA
Organism: Desulfobacterales bacterium; assembly: GCA_049666885.1. Taxonomy (GTDB): domain Bacteria; phylum Desulfobacterota; class Desulfobacteria; order Desulfobacterales; family SG8-13; genus JARFQH01. The sequence continues at coordinate 5,826 of JBATHN010000665.1, read as the reverse complement.
GGTAGGCACCTCCGCCCGGATGAACGGTTTCGAAAGACGGCTGAAACTCGCCGCCAACGGGCTCAAAGCCCGGACCGGTCCCGTCTTCAAAAATGATTTTAGATGCAGCTTGAAGGTCGTGCCTTCCAAGCGACATCGGCATAAGGTCCGGTCTAAGACCCCGTAAGCGACTCGGACAGTCAGCCGCACTTCGCAACCGTTCATCCGGACTCCGGCGCATCATTTTGATGAACCGTGGTGGCACGAAGGGTCATGTACGTTTAGTACCATCGCTTGACACCTTGGTCAATCACACTTAAAATTTGTCTTGTGGAAAAGAAGCTTTACCTGACGGCAAGCGCCTATGCGTGCTTTAGCGGGCTGGGGAAGAAAGAAGAGAGGATTCCATGGCAGAAAAACCGTCATCAAAACAAAAAATCATGATCGATCTTCAAAAACTTAACGAACTCAACGCAGATGGATGCCCGGCCTGCGGCAGAGGGTTCACTTTGGGTGAGACGGCTGTCGTGGCTTGCGGTGCCTGGGAGGGTGGTGCCAAATTGATTCACGAGAAAGAGGCGGTGTGGGATACCGAGAATCTTAACTATGTGGAACGTCGCTGCTTTGAGACCCGCAGGGGGAAAATCGGGTGACCGGATTCGCAGCTCAACCCACAAAGCTTCTCACCGACTTTTTCTATTGACAAATCCAGTCCCTTGGGATAAAAACTTTCGAAAATTTTGCGGGCCAGTGTATGAGGGCATTTCTGGTGCTGATATTTTGCGTCTCTCTCTCACGTGACGTTTCAATTTGGGTAACTTCTCGAGTTGGTCTGAACCTGTGCTGAATTGATAATGCTCCAAATCGCAATGCCCGTTTTGAACCCCTGAGCGGCCTAAAGCCCTCGGGGGTTCTTTTTTATGCAAATGCTTCCCTATGACATGTGAGTGCCTGCCCATTGGGTAGCCGGTTACCTGCCGATTCCGAATTCCTGTTGCCTAATTGAGTTGCTATTTCACAGTCAGTGACAAGGGATTTAACCGGATCAGTGTTTCAATAAAACCGTTGGCGAATACTGATCAATGAATTGGATGCCGTCTACTTTCCGGCTTTACGCTCCGTATCGAACATGTCTTCCAAGGCCCCGACTATCCGATCCGGTTTGATTTCCTCCAAGCAGGTGCGTTCCGGACAGTCGGATCTATCGGTATCGAAGCAGGGGCTGCAGGGTGACGCGGACTTCACAATGCGGACGTGGTCGCCGAACGGGCGCCACCGGTCCGGATCCGATGGCCCAAAGATGACCAGGGTCGGCACACTCAGAAAGGCTGCCAGATGGCTGACGCCCGAATCGTTGCCGATGTAAATGACGGCGGATTCAAGGAAAGTGATCAATTCTTGAAACGAGCGTGTTCTAACGACTTGTGGTTGTGATTGCGGGATGTGATGCAGCGCCGCTTCGAGATCGACTTCCGCCGGACCCAGGAGGATCGACGGCTGCAGGCCGCGCTTTTTCAAATCTGCAGCGACCATCATAAATCTTTCCAGCGGCCAGCGTTTTTTCACGCTCCCGGCGCCGGGGCTGATGATGGCCCGTGTACCGGCGCGGCATTTTCTGTTCGCGTCACCTTTCAGGTAAAATAGGGCTCGTGAGAACCGGCGGCGGGCCTCTTTGTCCAGCAGATTACAGTTCCGCACCTGGCGGGCCAGAAATTCGGTTATGTGATTTTTTTGAGTCACAGCCGGCCATGGCAAGATACGGAACACCCGGAGTCCGTTGATATTTTTCACCGACCTTTCCAGGAGTTCTGAAAACGAAAATAGCAGTATGCTGCGGTAAGTTGACATAAGTGTGACCATCTCCGGGTCGATCCGCTCGGTGTAGAGACTGGCAAACCGGGCTGACTCAAGTGGATAAGACGTGTCGAGGACGCCGAGGTCGACAGCCAGACGACCGAAACTCGAGCGACAAATACCGTCTATGCGGGGAATGGTGGTCCTGAGGGCTTTGAGGATCGGGAAGGTGACGACGAAGTCACCGAGTGCTCCCTGGTGGATGATCAACAGTCGGTTTTCAGAAGGCATTATTGGGTCCACACGATTCGACGCAAATCACCGTTCGGCGGTTAGGGTCAACACCTGCATACGACCGGCAGGATTTTTCTTGACGATATTTGACCGGTCGAACCTCGCACCGACGGCAGCTCCTGTTGCAAAGATTTCTTCCCTGCCAATGATGCGGTTCTTCCATGTTTGTTAAAATCAGTCTATAACATTTCGTTGGAGTTGATCAATTATGCGAACTTCCTACCGTTATTTCGTTTTTATCGTTTTCGTTGCCCTGCTGCTTTGTACAAACCTTCAGGCCGCGCAGCCATCTACGGATACGAGCGAGACCGACCAAAACCCGGCCGTTTCCCTGCACCCGGAAGTGGGAAAGACCATGCTCGAGCAGGCCGGAAAGGTTAAAGAGGACTTCGTCACCCAAGCCCGATCGCTTTTCTATCGGACCCCCCTGGACTGGAACCTGGAGACGCTCCAGGACATTTATAGCTGGTCGATCGGGCTGCCGCTTCAAATTCCGCACCTGGTGCAGAAAATTATGGAGCAGGGCCGGATTCTCGGTGTGGCCGGGTCCCTTTTGGTGCTCACCTTCTTTGGGGCCATCATTTACAGTCTCATCGGACGCAACAGGGTGCTGGCGCGGTTGGTTAGACTGTTGCAGCCCCTCGAGAAAAAGCTGCCGGAAGCGCTGTATCCCTTTTTTATTTCGCTCATGAAAGTCCTGGTCTCGGCCTTGATACCGTTGATCCTGCTGGGAGGATTTACTCTGATCGATGCGTTCATCAAATACCAGGCGGCCTGGTTTCAGCTGACGGGGCGATTTCTGGGCTTGTGGGCTGTCGGGGCACTGGTCATCGGGATTCTCAGAGAGGCGTTGACCGAAAACCTGTTTCCAAGGACCGCCGCTTACGGCAAGCGGGTATTCAAACTGGCCCGCCTGATCCTGTTTTACGTCTTGGCCGGTATTGCCGTGATATGGGCTGCCCAGGCCTTTCAGATTCGCGCCGACATTGTGGCATTGCTGGAATTTGTCATTTCGATTTCGATCGTGGTCGTCCTGTTTTTGCTGCACATGATGAAGAAAACCCTGATGTCGCTGCTGCCCGATTTGCCGTATCCTTCCTATCAGGGGTTTGTCCGGTTGATGGACCGGTTTTTCTATCCCTTTATTATCCTCTCCTTTGTCGTTGCTCTGCTCTGGTGTCTCGGTTACCGGCAGTTCGGAAGGGTGGTCCTGCTGAAGACCTGGTCAACTGTTGGTGCTTATCTGCTCATCATGGTGGCTTATCACGCTTTACGGGGTTGGCTCATTAAGTGGTATGCCGACAAGGATCCCCGCAATGAAAGCGCCAGTTTTCTGTTTCGATCGTTAAAAACCATGCTGCTGTATGCCACCGTGACCGCCACGGTGATCATCATTTTAAACCTGATCGGCTTGCTTGACCCGCTGCAGCGGTTGATGTCGTTTCCGGTGGCCACGCTGGGCACAACGCCAATTACCCTCTGGCTGATTATAAAAGCGGCTCTTATATTACTGGCATTCGTGTTTGCCTCCCGCCTGCTGCAGGCTTATCTCGACTACCATGTGTATCCGGCCCTGGGTATCGATTCCGGTCTTGGATATGCCCTGAATATTTCGTTGAAGTACACTCTTATTGTCATCGGTCTGTTGATTTCCCTCAGAGCGGTCGGTCTGGACCTGCGCTTCCTGTTGGTTTTCGCCGGTGCCGCCGGAATCGGCATCGGTCTCGGTCTGCAGAGCATGGCCGCCAACGTGATCAGTGGGTTCACTCTGATCTTCGGGGGTAAGGTCCGCAAAGGCGACTGGGTCGAAGTGACGGACACGCTCGGCTTTGTTACGGACATCTTCCTGAATTCCACCCGTATCCGCACCCGCGACAATATCGAGTACCTGATTCCGAATTCGAATTTTGTCTCCGATACGATCGTCAATTATTCGCTGACCTCGCCTATGATTCGCATCACCATTCCGGTGGGCGTTTCCTACAATGCGGACCCGCGGGTGGTCGAAAAGATCTTGCTGGATGTGGCGTCAAAGGAGCCGATGGTCACCGACTATCAATCGCCGGCGGTCCGTTTTGACGAATACGGTGATAACTCCATCAACTTTGACCTCTTGGTCTGGATCGATGTTCGCGAAACGCCCCGCAGAAAATTGCGCAGTGGCCTCTATTTTGCCATTTTCGATGAGCTCAAAAAGGCCGGCATCGAGATCCCCTTTCCCCAACGGGATCTTCACCTCCGCAGCTCGGATCTGAAGCAATTGAACTAACAGCGGTTTCTTAGATAGTGCCCATCCACGGTCTCATTAAAGGCACTGGTAAGTTTCCGATCCAGAAATGTGCAATCTTTTGCAAGTTCAAGGAAAACGGCGGCATTGCGCGGAGGCGTACTCGTGTACGCCGCACAAGCGATTCTGCCGATTGACGCCGACCTGTCCCGAAGCAGGCGGGGAGTTGTTGAAAATGGCCATTTATGGACGGAAACTAGATAATACCGCCTGCCCGGATTCGGCCCCGGTCCAGGCTGCGGTACTGTATGGCTTCGGAGACGTGTTCCACGGCGATGTCGCCGCCATCGGCGAGGTCGGCGATGGAGCGGGCGATCTTGAGAATGCGGCTGTAAGCGCGTGCGGACAAGCCGAGCTTATCGATGGCGGTTTCCAGCAGACGCTGGGAGCCGCTGTCGATGCGACAGAAGCGTTTGATGTGGCGGCTTCCCATCTGGGCGTTGCAGTGGAGCTTTAATCGCTTGAAGCGGTCGGCCTGGGTCGCACGAGCATCGCCGACCCGCTTACTGATAGCGGCTGAGGATTCCGCGCTGCGAAGGGCGGCCAGATCTTTATAGGGGACGGCCGGCACCTCCACGTGGATGTCGATCCGGTCGAGCAACGGCCCAGAAATTCGTGTACGGTAGCGGTGGATCTGCTGAAAGCTGCAACGGCACTGGTGCTTGGGGTCGGACAGGTAGCCGCACGGACAGGGATTCATGGCAGCCAGAAGCATGAAACTCGACGGGTACGTGATGGTCAGGGCCGCGCGCGAGATGGTAACCTTCAGATCTTCCAGCGGCTGGCGCAACACTTCCAGCACGTTTTTCTTGAACTCCGGCATTTCGTCCAGAAAAAGCACGCCGTTATGGGCCAGGCTGACCTCGCCGGGGCGCGGAATATGACCACCGCCGATTAGGCCCGCGTCGGAAATGGTGTGATGGGGCGAGCGGAAAGGGCGTCGGGTGATGAGGGCCTGGTCGGTGTCCAGCAGCCCCACGACGCTGAATATCTTGGTGGTCTCGATGGCTTCCTCGAAGGTGAGCGGCGGCAGGATCGTGGGCAGGCGTCTGGCAAGCATGGTCTTGCCGGAGCCGGGGGGTCCGATCATCAGGAGGTTATGTCCGCCGGCTGCGGCCACTTCCAAAGCGCGCTTGACATGTTCCTGGCCCATGACCTCGCCGAAGTCGACCTCGGCCCCATGGTCGTGGTTGAAGACGGTATTCAGATCGGTTTCAAGGGGAGTGATTCGCGCCGTGCCGCGCAGAAACTCCACGAGCCCTGCAAGGGTGTTGACCGGGATGACATCGATTCCACTTACTATCGATGCCTCGCGGCCGTTTTCAAGCGGCACCACGATACCGCAGTATCCGGCACTTTTGGCCGCCAGCGCCATAGGCAGCGATCCGTTGACCGGTTTGATACGCCCGTCCAGCGACAGCTCTCCCAGCACAAGATATTCAGCGGTGATGGATTTGGGCACGATGCCGGTA
>JBATHN010000664.1:0-2561 GCA_049666885.1 Desulfobacterales bacterium | reverse complement strand
ACCAAATAGTGTTTACCGGCGTCCTGACTTTCGCTGTTAGTACCCACGCAAAGCCACCTATTTAAGTGCCCCCTATGCTGAATGTTCGCTTGACCTATCAGGGCTTTTTTAGGAACCGTATTTCAGGCAGATATGTAATACATTTCAGTATTACAGTTTACACGCATCATCTTGTATTTATAAAACACTAAAATTATTATATAAAAATTTATTATAAATACGGTATGAAATTTGCTGGGGTGTTTGGGTGTTCGATTGATTTTTCATTAAGCCTGCAAGGGTCGGCAAGCGTGTACAAACAGCTCGTCATCAAACGACTTTCGATACCGGGGTGGACGCTTTCAATCCGATGATACCGTCAAACGTCAAACTGCTTCCCTACCTTCCGGCCCTCCATCCCGCCTGCCGGACCGATTCTTCCCACCAGCCTCCTTCGTCGGCTGTCGGCCGCAGGAGCCGTTTGTCGATTCGATCACCGTATCCTCAGGGCATCATCGGCTGTGCGAGTCGAGCCTATGAATCCACTCGCTATTGCAACGACGATAACAGGGCTGTGTCCGGACGGCTGATCGACATTTACGCCTGACGGTGCGCCGCTGGAATTAAACTTGCTATTTCTGCGGCGGCGGAAAATTTTGGAGAATGTCGTCCACCGCCTCCTTGATCAGCTGGTCTTTTTCCTGCGGGCTCAGGCCCGGATTGACCCGCGCATGTGTTACGCCCCACCAGACGATCTGTCGGGATGCCGGGAGGAGAAAATTCAGGCTCAATGTGCCCTCTCGATAGAGCCCATATTCTGCGGGTCCGCCGGTGGAGTCGATTTGGCTCATGGAGTCGACATTGGGTTCGATGAGAAAATCTGGCCTACTTTTAGACTCGGTAATCCCCCTGGCGGATAAAGTGATATCGACAAAATACTTGACCCTGTCTAAATTCAGCGGCGTGATCGTAGCGGTTACCGGAAACGGCAGCCAGGCATAGTGCCGCATGGTTTTAAAATCGGCTCTGATGTCGTAGTCGTATGTCGTATCGTAAATCAAGGGTTTGCTCGGTGCGCAGTGATAGAGGAGTCCGGCTGTCAGAACGCATAGCGCAAGTAGACGCAAGTGCTTCATGAATAACCTCCCTGGTGTCCACATGAGTTTGAAAAAGAAATTCATTGGCCGATCAATTTTTGGTATCTTAGCGAACTTTCAAGCCAAAATCAAAATATCATTCAGGATATTTTTCCTTGACAAGGACAATGGAAAAATATAAAGGTTGTTCCCCTTAATTCAGTGTAAACCATTGGACAATGGCGTCCAAAGTTTATCGCCTTGCGTTTTTCGGACAAAGACGTCCCTATCTCCAGAGTAAGGAGGGGCGTCTTTTTTTTTGTTTTTTCATTTGGGCCGATCAATTTTAAACTATATTAGGTCAAAAAGAACACTAGGAAAAATAATATGGGGCAAGGGTTCACACCAAAAATCACGGTATTTCATTGTATCAACACCTTTGGCGAGGGGGACGCGTCGCCTCTGGCCGGAGGAGAAAAATTCGTGTCCAAATTTGTCAAGATGCCCTGCTCGAGCATGGTGAAAGACGTTTTCCTTCTGCGGGCGTTTGAGGCCGGCGCCGATGCCGTGGTCGTCCTCGCCTGTCCGGAAGGGGCCTGCCGGTTCGTCGAAGGGAACCTGCGGGCCAAAAAGCGCGTGCGGTGGGTTCAGGCGCTGCTGGACGATATCGGTCTTAACGGCAAGCGGCTGTCTCTTTATAACCTGCACCCCGGTGATACGGCGGCCGCCGACCGGATCGTTCAAGAGGTTCTGGGAGATGTGACGGTCTTGGGCCGCAATCCGGCTGCGCCGAATTGACAGGCCGGGAACGGTCGCCCAGACAGGGCTATCCAAGGCGATTATCAACTAACTAACCCAATCCCGTGGCGGGACTCAACCGGCACTACTGCTGTCGTGCGAAAATAGAATCAGACCCGCAAATAGAAACTTGAAACTTGAAACTTGAAATGTAGAACCCGGAACCCGAAACCAGTGGTGGCTTAAGGGCCTTGAGCGTTTAACTGACAAAACTGACCTAACCGACTCAACTGGCCAAACTTAATCAAGGTGGGCGCCTGCTCCCGGATAAAGGGTTAGATTTGCTTGGAGGGTGTGTTTTTATGTGCGGCACTGGCATAGGGACCGGCCTAAGACCCCGTAGGCAGCTCAGACAGTCAGCCGCTGTTCACAACCGCTCATCCGGTCTCCGGCGCGTCATTTATATGCACCGTGGCTGCCCCATGGCCATGGGTGTTTAACATGAGACTAAATAGGGTCTCGACTGGAGTCGAAAAATGATTGTAGCAGAACAGAAATCGATCGCAGAAATAAAGGAAATCGTGGCCCCCTATAAGAAAATTTTACTCCTGGGATGCGGCACCTGTGTCAAAACCTGTTTTGCGGGCGGCGAAGACGAAGTCGCCGTGATGGCCTCGGCCCTGCGCCTGGCCGTTAAAATGGAGGGCCGGGACATCGAAATCGAGGAGTTGACGGTCGAACGGCAGTGTGAGGACGAGTTCATTCAGG
>JBATHN010000663.1:0-2857 GCA_049666885.1 Desulfobacterales bacterium | reverse complement strand
GGTCGGAATAATCCGAGTGGCTGTCCACGAGGCGTTTCCCCTGGCTATCCTTCAGCCAGAGCCAGCCGCCCGACAGGCCGATGCGTTCCACCGCCCCTTCGGTCATCAACTCCTCGGTCTCTTGCACAAGATACAAGGCAAATTTTATGGATGAGGAGCCGCTGTTGATACAGAGAATAGTATGTTTCATGTTAAGTTCCTTTAGGGCCTTCAAAATTTGTTAAATTAATGACTGCTTTTTACCTCGATTAGTGTCGCAGGGTTTGCCGTATTTCTGGGAAAGTTCACGATTGGAAGGTCCCCCTGCCCGGAAATCGACATGACGGGCCAACTGCCGGGTTTGATCCTGGTAGGACCTGAGAAATTCGATCTGGTTTTTTTTGAGGATATTATAACAATTTGAAACATGGTATTGAGTCTCATAAAATCATGTTGTTGCTGAAATTGTTGACGTGGAACATCATAAATCCACCATTTTTTTGGGGTACTCTCAATAAATCTCTCTTGCGAGACGGAGAAACCGCCCACGGTCAATGCGACAGGTCAAAAGGAAATCAAAAAATGAAAACACACTCAACAGTATCCAAATCTGTCCCCACATTGCCAGGTAAGTCAAATCAGAACTATTTCCGGTTCCATCTTCCGCACCTTCATCTTGCCTCTGTTTATGGAGATGATTGGTTCGCGCTAAAGGCCGAAGCCTTCGCCCGTTTTTTTGGAACGCCTGTTTTTCTGGTAGCACAAACGATGATTGTTGCCATCTGGATCGGCGTGAACGCTTTTGGCGTCACCAAGTTCGACGTCTACCCCTTCATTCTGCTCAATCTGGCCTTCAGTCTCCAAGCGGCCTATGCAGCGCCACTTATTCTGCTTGCGCAGACGCGACAGGCGGATCGGGACAAAGTTCATGCCGAGGCCGATGCGCAGCATCGGGAAGCCCTTGCCATGGCGAGTGATCAGCGTCTGGCACTTGCTCAACAAAACACGGAAAAACTCATGGAGTTGCTTCAGCGGAACACCCAGCTAACCGAACTCACTCAACAGCTGAGCCAGCGTATTGAGGTGCTGACCCTCGAGATGCACGGCAAGATCTTGGGAGAAGACACGCAAAGATAAGAAACAAAAACCAGGGACTTAATGCGTTTAGTTTTTTGTTTTAAAAGAACTTTTTCCGTGTTTTTCACTGAAGTTATTCAATGCTGCCTCCCTAAAATCGTTCCGCCGGATCCTGCAGGTAAAACAAGGCCAGTTGTTCATAGAGTCTTGGATGCCGTTGCTTCAATTGGTGCGGTTTTTCAAAAAAAGCCTCTGTCACCACCGCGAAAAACTCGGCCGGATTGGTGGCGCCATAAGCATCCAGGGCGGGTTTGTGGTGGTGCATAATATCGTTGATCAAATGCTGATATTCGTCTCCCAATACCCTCGCCCAGGCAATGTACATGGAGCGATGCGGCAGACGGGGCGCTCCCTCGTTTGCGCCGGACTCGCTGTCCAACTGGTGGGCGAATTCATGGAAGACCACGTTGTGGCCGTCGTTGTGGTCGTGGGCCGACCGGCGGACCTCATCCCAGGCAAGGACCACGGGACCCCGGATCCATGATTCCCCTAAACGTTCCTGAACACCTTCGGCCACCACGCCGCCGGGCAATCGCTGGGTCTTGGGAGAAAAGTAAGGATGCGGATACACCAGGATGGACCGTAAGGTAGGATAGTAATCCGTCTCGCGGTGCAGCAGCAACATGCACGCCTGGGCGGCGATGGTGACCCTTACCTCGTCGTTGATTTCCTGCCCGTCGCAGCCTTCAAACTGCTTTTCTTCCAGAAAAACCTGGATGTGCCCACATAACTCGACCTGGTCCGCTTGCGTCAATCGGCGATAACAGGCGACATTTTTTTTCAGAATTTCCTCCCATTCTTTCGGAAACGGCCGATTACGGATATGTTGACGTTTCTTATGCTTCAGTCCGAACATGGTGCCTCGCTCTTTCCGCAGCTCTTGCGGCCGTTTTGAACTTCCGTCAATCGATGATCAAGACCTTCCTGGTGATATCGGCTTCGTTGGAAGGTATTGTATCTTCTACTAATTCCTTTGTAATTCGGGATATCCGGATATTCCTGCGATTTTGCGCCATGTCGGCCGGGCGCCTCAACGCCCGAAAATGTCAACTTATTTATTCGCGATCCTTAAATGTCCGGTTCCCTCCGAAATACATGACCAGCTCATTGTCTCCGTAGCCGGGGTCTTTTTTAATTTATAAAATCCTCGACACATCATCTCCTGACCACAAGAACAGGAATTTTTGTCTCATTGTGGATTATGCTGTAGGTGACGCTGCCGAGGAACGCAGCAGCTAAAGCGCTTCTCCCATGAGAACCCATAACAATGAGATCTGCACTGGAACTCTCAGCTTCTTTTATTATTTCTTCAGCAGGATGTCCTGACGTCACCAAAATCTTCGATCGGACACCATTTTCATTGCAGATGTTCTTTATGTCGTTTGCATACTCCTCTGCAGCCTCTCTCAGATAATCCTCGATAGGCTCTATTATATGTCGAGCGTTCTCCCGGGCAGAAATTGTCTGGGCCACAAGTGATCGATTGTCAATAATGCTGAGAACAATTATCGAGCACTGCAACTGTTTTACGAGGTCAATGGCAAACCTGGCTGCCTTTTGAGCTGTCTCTGACCCGTCTGTCGGTACAAGAATGGTTGAAATCATGCGTCCTCCTTTAACATTATTTGTATGCGTTCACAGGGCACCGCATCTGCTTTGTTTTCGGGCACTTGAAGTACAAAAGTACGTCTGCGCGCCCGACGCCTTGCATCTGCGGCACCCTGTAAACGCATACAATTAG
>JBATHN010000662.1:0-1779 GCA_049666885.1 Desulfobacterales bacterium | reverse complement strand
GAGGGCTGCTATTCTTAAACACCGGGGCGGCGAGGTACTGCACTGCCTGCACTCGACCGACGTGACGGAAGGGTGCGGGCGTGCGCCGTTTTGTGAGAGTTGTGTCATACGGAATTCCGTTGCGGAGGCTTTCAAAGGGAGCCGTATTTTGCGCCGTCGCACAAAAATAGATATCATCCGGGATGGGCACAAGACCGAACTTTACGCACTGATTACCTGTTCCCCTTTTCGTTATCGGGATAGGCCGCATGTGTTATTGGTGATTGAGGACATCAGTATAATAGCCGAGCTCAAACGAATGATTCCTATTTGTTCTGTCTGCCGTCAGGTTCAAGACGAGAAGGAATCTTGGTCTCGAATCGAAGTCTATTTCAAAAAACAATGGGATGTGGATTTTTCCCATGGTTTATGTCCGAAATGCTATCAGAACGAGATGGCCAAATTAAAAAGATATATGTAGACCGAATCTCATTCGCTTCTGCGGAGACTGAGCAAGCGAAGATCGGGCCTTTCGGTGGCCTCAAAGCTCCCGAATCGACAAATGCAAGTTCAAGCGGCGATGTACCTTAACGGCATTAAAAACGACGGCTGAAAGCGCCGTGCGTTAGGGTATGTGATGCCCATCCAAACATGTTGGGAGCTTGCCCAGAGATGGTATCAAGGCCGTCTTGATCATGATTGGCAGCGTCCAGGTCAAGCAGAGATTCAACAATTATTTGACAAAATTGGGCTCAAGGGAACATTTTGGGATGATGGCAGGACACACTGAGTCGTATTGCGATATAGACACCTCATGAAGGCGGAAATGGTTCCCACTGCTCGTGCAGTTACTCTGCTTATGCGAAATGTTATATGGCATGGGCATGGAGGATATAGAATGCAAGATATACCTGATTTACTGGAAGGAATGAGACGAACACCCGTCATATTGTCTGAATTCGTGAAGGTTATCCCGGAAGGGATAATGGACTTTCGAAGGGGCGAAGGCTTCTGGACAGTTGCGGAACATGTCAGCCATTTGGCGCAAGTACAACCTATGTTGTTAGATCGTTTTCATCGTTTCATGAATGAGGATCACCCGGAATTTATCCCGTACATTCCAGGTAATAATGAGGATGAGCCTAACACCCCTGAACGCATGAGCATGGCTGCTGCCCTCGATCAGTTCGCTCACTATCGAAATAAGCAACTTTCGCTCCTCGAAAATGCAGATGATATCAAATGGCATAATACTGCAATACACCCTGAATATGAACACTACTCCCTTTACATCCTGACCAGGCATACTCTGATGCATGATCACTGGCATATGTACCGCATGGAGGAGCTTTGGCTGACCAGAGACAGCTATCTGACAAAGTTGGCATAAAAGAGTAAAAGTGTCATTGATCCAACAGAATAAGAAACCAGAACGAAAGTTATTACCTACCTATCTTTGCGCTCAGGTCGGACATGTTATCTTAAACACAATCCTCCAACCGCTAAATGGATGATGGCCAATCTTCCCAATTCAATCCTGAGCAGCCTTGGTTTTGGATGTTTATTAAGAGATTGGTATGATATCACCATTTATCCGGTTTGCTGGGAGATCACAACATTTGGGGGGTGCTCTGATTCGTTATATCACCGGCTATTGGCAAGCTGTATTAAATTCTAAGAGGTCCTTTCGATAAGGGGTATTTTGATTGCATATTATGGAATCTATTGTACTGGATATAATGGATTCTGTCGTAAAACTGTTGTGTGGTCATTACATGACCTTGAGGTCGCTATGGTAAT
>JBATHN010000661.1:0-1738 GCA_049666885.1 Desulfobacterales bacterium | reverse complement strand
TGGTCCAGGATCTCAATTTCAACATCGAGATCATCGGTGCCCCCATCGTCAGGGAAAGAGACGGTCTGGCGATGAGCTCCCGTAATGCATACCTGACTCCCGACCAACGCCCGGCGGCTTTATCGCTGTATCGCTCCCTTGTGCAGGCCAGAAAACGGGTTGAAACCGGTGAGCGGGATGCCCCGCGAATTCTGACAGAAGTGCGCGACCTGATTGCCGCGCAACATCAAACCGACATCGAGTACCTGAGCATCTGTGATCCGGAAACCCTCATCGATGTCGAGCGTATCGATCGGCCGGTGTTGATGGCCCTGGCCGTAAAGGTGGGTAAAACCCGGCTGATCGACAACACGATTTTGCCGGTTTCCTCCACCGATGCCCGGTCCATCTAACTTGATAAGCTGGTTCGATAAGCCGGCTTCGCCCTCTTAGGGTTCACGAAAAAATAAATTCGCAATATTGGGTGTTGAGGCACCCGGCCGGCAAAGCTCGAAAGCCCGGCATATAAGGATATTCCGTGTTTTCGCACCAGCAGCCGGACGGGATGCATCGGCGTCCAAAATGTGACATTATTTTTGAGTGAACTCTAAGACCCGAGGTGCAAGCGCCGATAACATTTGGGGCCTTTGACGGTAAAAACAAACATGACCTTTGTGGTTGGAAAGGATCAGGCATGGAAGAGAAAGAACAGTTTTTTTTCACCTCCGAATCGGTGACCGAGGGGCACCCGGACAAGGTCTCCGATCAAATATCGGATGCCATACTGGATGCCATCATCGCCCAAGACAAGAACTGCCGTGTTGCCTGCGAAACACTGGTGACCACCGGTCTGGCGTTTATCGCCGGAGAAATCACCACCAGCACCTACGTAGAGATGCCCCAGATCGTTCGCGACACGATCAAGGACATCGGATACAACTCTTCCCAGATGGGCTTCGACTGGCAGACCTGCAGCGTCATCACCAGTATCGATCACCAGTCACTCGATATCGCTCAGGGCGTCGACCGGGGCAACGGACGCTACAAAGAGCAGGGCGCCGGTGACCAGGGACTCATGTTCGGGTATGCTTGCGACGAAACCCCCGAAATGATGCCGCTGCCCATTATGCTGGCCCACAAGATCTGCCGCCGCCTGGCGGAGGTCCGGAAAAACGGTTCGCTCGATTTCCTGCGTCCGGACGGCAAGTCGCAGGTCACAGTAGAGTACGAAAACGGTGTACCCAAACGCATCGACGCCGTGGTCATCGCCGCCCAGCACAAACCGGACGTCGAGTACGAGTTCCTGCGGGATGCGATCATCAAAAGTGTTGTAAAAAAGATTTTGCCTGAGGAAATGGTCGACGTGGAAACGCGATACTACATCAACGCCACGGGTCGTTTCGTCGTCGGCGGTCCGATGGGTGACTGCGGGTTGACCGGCCGCAAGATTATCGTCGACACTTACGGCGGACAGGGGAGCCACGGCGGCGGGTGCTTCTCCGGCAAAGATCCGTCAAAGGTCGACCGCAGCGGGTCATACATGGCGCGTCACATCGCCAAAAATGTTGTCGCGGCCGGACTGGCCAATAAGTGTGAAATACAGATCGCCTATGCCATCGGGGTGGCTGAACCGGTATCACTGCTGGTGGACACAATGGGTACCGGCAAAGTTTCCAGAAAGCGGATCAGGGAAATCATCAAAGAATGCTTCGATCTGCGTCCGGCGGCCATTATCGAATACCTGGATCTGCTGCGTCCT
>JBATHN010000660.1:0-5047 GCA_049666885.1 Desulfobacterales bacterium | reverse complement strand
CAATCATCGGATGAACACTAACCGAAAAAGCTGTTAGGCGTCTTATCGGGGTCCTAATTGCGCCGCATAATTGATGAAGTCTCATGAAATCCCGAAGTTCATCAAGCACCTTTCCCTCTTTTCTTTTGCTATTTGATATAATATAAAATAGTTATAGTCTAAATATATAGTTAGTTTCCGTCCGTAAATGGCCCTTTTCCTCAATTTCGGCGTCAATCGGCGAAATCGCTTGTGCGGCGTACACGAGTACGCCTCCGCGCAATTCCTTGATTTCCTTGAACTTGCAGAAAATTGCTCATTTCTGGATCGGAAACTAATCAGTGCCCTTAATAAAACCGCGGATGGGCACTAGTTATCGGTGTCAGGACGATCCTTGAGAATCAAGGCAAATCTATTATCTGGGCAAATTGGCCTGATAATCAATGGTTGTGCCAATGATGAATAGTTGATCTTGGCATGAAAAAAGCGCCGTGATAGGATTCGATTATGGGAAAACTCGAAAAGCTGTACGAGCACATTCTGATGCGCAGATCAGATGCGAACGTCCCGTTTGGAACGTTATGTGCCTTACTCAAGCGGCTTGGGTTTGATGAGCGCATCAAAGGCGATCACCACATTTTCACCAAGGATGGAGTTGAGGAGATTTTCAATCTACAACCCAAAGACGGGAAAGGGAAACCGTACCAGGTCAAACAGGTCAGGGATGTGATCCTGAAATATCACCTTCGAATTGGAGAATGACGATGAATAAAAAATACGAAATCATCATTTTTTGGAGTTCTGAGGACAATGCCTACGTGGCCGAGGTTCCGGAACTCCCCGGATGCATGGCCGACGGCAAGTCTTACCATGAGGCTCTCGGCAACGTAGAACAAATTATCGAGGAGTGGATCGAAACTGCCACGAAACTCGGTAGACCCATCCCTCAGCCGAAGGGCCGTCTTGCGTATGCCTGATCAGCGATGCCGACTGCACAACATCTATATGGGGACATTTCGGACGCCCTTAACTTATTTACTTTATTATTGGTTAAGCCATTGTTAAGGTCAAATACATGCACAGACTAGCCTGCATCGACACGGCCGGCGCAGCGGTTGAGTATTTGGGGACAAAAGGTTTAAGTTAATAAGTTAAGGGCGCTATTCTCCCGGGCTCCCTCAAGAGATAATATCCGATTTCGTGGAAGTGCTGACCCAAGATGCCGTTTTATCTGAAAACGCCGACCTGGTAACTCTCGACATAAAAGACAAGGACGATATCCCTATCCTTTCAATTGCGTTGAATGGAAATGCAGAATTATTTGTGACCGGAGACAAAGAGCTGCTTGAACTGAAAAAGATCCAATCCATGCGAATCATATCTCCAAGAAATTTCTGGGAGACGCTCAAAAACCAACCATTGAAAAAACAAAGTTAAGGGCGCACCACTGCCGCCGCAATTTGAATAAATGATAAATCCTATTACACAGCATTTGCCCAATATGTCTGCAAGAGTGCAGTCATATTGGATTATGAATGCAAAATTGCAAATCACTCAATCGTTAGCGGCGTTCATGTAAGGTTAAAAAAGATGCACAAAGATCTCGCATCACATCCTCTGATGAAAAGAGTATTTGAAAATGTGAAACCCACTTTTGACAGATCTGCCGAAAGACTTAAAAAAGCTGCGTTGAAAGGAAAGATCCGCGCTGAAAGTGAAGAAGCTATTACTGAAAGCCAGAGCTATCAGTTTGATGTATTTAAACGGGCAAATGCAGTTTTGGACTGTGTGTATCAGCTTGAAGATATCCGAAAATTTATAAAG
This sequence comes from Desulfobacterales bacterium, assembly GCA_049666885.1. Lineage (GTDB taxonomy): Bacteria > Desulfobacterota > Desulfobacteria > Desulfobacterales > SG8-13 > JARFQH01. The sequence goes on along the minus strand of JBATHN010000660.1, from coordinate 3,244 downwards.
CGTTTCCCCAGTCCTCGAACATATGAGAAGGAAGGGATCTCACAGTATAGATGGATTGAATATCATTACTCCTTTTTCGTTGTGACACTCGTATCCATGCAGGATACTTTCTTGATTTTAGTCAATGCAGTATTTCGACTTGGTAAGACATCTGTATTATCTGCGGTGTCGACTCGACCCACTTCGAGCAAAACAGGAGCTTTCTTGATATTCTGCTACTTAAACGACGCAATGCGATCGCACACGGACAGCAGGAGTTTATTCAGATAGATGAAATTGACGATTTCGTTGCCAACGTTCTTTCCCTTATGGCTCATTTTCGTAATTTACTCGAAAATAAAGTCTATACAAAAGGGTACGTCGCACAACAAGCCCTTGGAGGCGACGCGAGAAACGCGCGCTCCTGAAGGGCGGCGTTTTCGGTCAACAACAAAGGACAGGAGATTACAATGAAGGCAGAATTCACAGCAATCATAGAAGCAGTGCCCGAGGGCGGCTTTTGGGCTATCTGTCCGGAGGTGCCCGGCGCCAACGGACAGGGCGAGACGATAGAGGAAACTAAGGATAGTCTGCGTCAGGCTATTGAGTTGATCCTGGAGGATCGTAAGGCTGATATTCTCCGAGGGCTGCCCGAGGACGCAATTCAAGACACGGTGATGATTGGATGAAACGACGAGACTTGGAACGAAGATTGAGGATCGCGGGTTGTTATCTGAAACGGGAAGGAGCAGGTTTAAAAGGACCTCTAATAGCTGCCCCTTGAGGATAACCTACCCCGGAGCTGTTTATCATGTGACATCCAGGGGGAATGAACGCAAAGCGGTGCTCGAGAACGAGCGTGACCGGGAAAAGTATAAAGACAGAATCCGCAATGACAAAAAACTTGGCAGAAAAATCGCAAAGATCGAGAAAGAAATAATAATGTCAAAAATGAAGACCTGCCCCTAATAATTTTAGAAAAACCAGGTGAGGATCGCCCAGTCAGTTAAGGATCCCGCATTTGTATAGGACAAACAAAAATTGGTAGATACTTACGTGTTATTTATGTTCCTGATGCTGTACCCCAAATTGACATTTTAACGTTTTAACGCTATAGTGTTATAGCTTAATAAGGAAGGTGACATTATGGCAACACAAACTAAGCGTGCGACCATCTATTTTGACCCCGACTTGCACAAGGCGTTGCGACTAAAAGCCGTGGAAACTTCTCGATCAGTATCTGACCTGGTCAACGAGGCCGTCAAAGAGGCCCTTGCCGAAGATGCAGAGGACCTCGCAGCGTTTGACGAAAGGGTCGGTGAACCTCTTGTCAGCTATGATGAAATGGTCAAGAGGCTAAAAAAAGATGGCCGCATATAAGCTTTTTTTCAAAAAGTCGGTGCAAAAAGATTTTGATGCCATCCCCAAAAAAGAGCTGACAAAAATTCTAAATCGTATAGAGGCACTTGCAGAAAATCCTCGCCCCCCAGGCTGTGAGAAACTAACCGGTCAAGATAGATATCGTTTGCGCCCAGGGCGCTACCGTATTGTATATTCAATTCAAGATGATGAACTTACGGTCTGGGTAGTAAAGGTTGGCCACCGCAAGCACATCTATCGCTGAAGCGAACCTGTCGTTGCACCAGACGCCAAAAGCCTGCCGGCATTTGCTGCTGGTGAGCTTTACGTCAACTTACAGCCCCGCAATACAAAAAATTCGTAAGCGTTCACAGGTCACCACATCTGCTTTGTTGTCGGGCACTTGAAGTACAAAAGTACGTCTGCGCACCCGACGCCTTGCATCTGCAGCACCCTGTAAACGCTTACAATTAGTTGGTTTGAAGCGCATCGGACTTTGCAACCCTGTGAACGGTTACAAAAATTCGTTCCATTCCATCCTAGCCAAACCCGAAAACGACCTGGCCAAGTCCAACAAAACCCTCCGTGGAATAAATACCGCCCGTGAATTATTTTCTTTCCTCTGCAGCGATAAATCGCCCTTTCAAAAACTGTTTTAAAACCACCCATAATAAATGCATTCTCAGAGCAAGTTAAAATCAGCCGACCACGGGGTTTCGCAAATCCGGGCATTCGGCTGTCTACCCCCCTCAGGCTCCATTGCCGCTTGACAGGCCCGAAGGCGTCTTATAAAGACAATAAAATACGCAGACGTTTGGTGCGGTACTGTTTCCACCGTCGGTTGCATCGACCCACGAACGCAGCCCGGAGGATGTCTCGCCTCATTATTCAGTCAGATTTTGAATCAAAGGAATGCATATCGACCCGGTCGCTCATTTCCGGCCGGCAAGGCTGATCTGCCCTGCAGTCGTTGAGCGAGCTTCGGATACGCGGACGTTTCTTATAATCGTGTCACCATAAAAAGGAGGACATCACATGAAAACGATCGCCAGGTTCACGTCATTGTGCGTCGTGCTGCTCGTCGTCGCGGCGCTTCTGCTGCCCACCGGCGCCCGAGCCGAGAAGGAGATCAATATCGGCGTTCTTTACCCGCTCACCGGCGGATCGGCCGCAGCCGGCCGTGAACTGCGGGCCGGAGCCGAACTGGCGGCTGAAATCGCCAATAATGCCATGGCCGACATCAGCATGGACATGGCGAAAAATGTTGGTATTAAAAGCATGGGCGGCGCCAAAATCACGCTGATCTTCAAAGACCACGAAGGCAACCCGACCCTGGGAGCAGACCTGGCCAAAAAACTGATCCTGGATGACAAGGTCGACGGCCTGCTCGGCTGTTACCACAGTTCGGTCACCAAGACCGTCAGCGCCGTGGCCGAACAGTACGGCGTGCCCATGATCAACGGCTCCTCCACCTCGCCGGCTCTGACCGAACGCGGCTTGAAGTGGTTCTGGCGCACCACCCCCCACGACACCTGGTTTACCAAGGACCTCTTCGAATTTTTGAAGGGTCTCACCGAGGGTCAAGCCAAGGGTGTCAAGGCCGTTTCCAAGAAAGAGATCGTCAACCTCGCCTCGGCCTGCGAAAAGACCGAGTGGGGCTCATTTGTCACGGCCCTGATCGAGCAGTTCTCCAAAGAATACGGGTTCGATCTGAAAAAATCGATGCTCTACGCCAAGGAAGCCCCGGATCTCTCCAGCGAGGTCCGCTCCCTGAAGGCCTCCCGGGCCGATGTCCTGCTGTTTGCCGCCTACACGTCGGACGCCATCCTGATGATCAAGACCCTGAAAGCCCAGAAAATCCAGCCCAAAATCATATGGGGCCAGGATGCCGGTTTCGAGACACCCG
>JBATHN010000659.1:0-4952 GCA_049666885.1 Desulfobacterales bacterium | reverse complement strand
TCGTCCTGGGCGGACTGCTGCTGACGCTCTGGTTTTTCAAACGCTTCGTCCAGACCAGGGCCGGTAGCGTCAACAACCGGTTGATCCAAGTGCTGGCCAGCAGCACCATCGGTTTGAAAAAAACCATTACGCTGGTGGACGTTCCCGGCGCGATCCTGATTTTGGGGGTGACCGGAGACCGGATCAGTCTGCTCGCACGCATCGAGGATCCGGAAACCATGCGGAAGATCCGGGGTGAGATCCCACACAAACCGGCCATCCCGTTTGGCGAACAACTGCAGTTCTTCTCCGCAAGGTTAAAGGGAAGACAACATGGCCGGTAGTTCCCCACTTTCCGTTGTTTGCGGAAGACTTTCACTGCCGCTGGTGGTGACGGTCGCAACGCTCGGCGCCGTTTTGCTGCTTCCGGTCTCGGGCTGGGGGGAGACACCCGCCACCGGCCCGCTGTTGAGTATCGATCTCAACCGTTCGGCCGATACCGGCGGGACTTCGGTCGTGCTTCAGATTTTTCTCCTTCTGACCGTACTCTCGATCGCACCGGCCGTCCTGATCATGTTGACGTCGTTCACCCGGATCGCCATCGTTCTATCCGTTCTGCGGCGCGCGATCGGCACCCAGACCATGCCGCCCAATCAGGTGGTGTTGGGTTTGTCGCTGTTCCTGACGTTTTTCATCATGAGCCCGGTATGGGAGAGAGTCAATCAGGACGCCTTGCAGCCTTACCTCGTGAAGCAAATTACCCAGCAGCAGGCCCTCGAAAAGGCCCTGGCGCCCATCCGGGCCTTCATGATCAAACAGACACGCGAGAAAGATCTGGCGCTGCTGGTCGACATATCCAAGACCCCGCGGCCGAAGAGCATCGCGGATGTCGGTACAACCGTTCTCGTACCGGCCTTCATCCTGAGCGAGCTCAAGACCGCCTTTCAGATCGCCTTCATGCTCTACGTGCCGTTCTTGGTGATCGACATGGTAGTGGCCAGTGTACTGTTGTCGATGGGCATGATGATGCTGCCGCCCATCATGATATCACTGCCATTCAAGCTGATGCTCTTCGTTCTGGCCGACGGTTGGTACCTGATCGTCGGATCGCTGGTGAAGAGTTTTGGATAGAGGAAATCTTAAAGGGGGCAAGGGACCGAAGGCGAGTTTCAGCCGTCTTTCGAAATACCTTATTCGGGCGGAGACATAACCACGGGTTTATAGTTAAGGGTTGCAGGTCCCGGGTTACGAGTTTCGAGTTTCAAGTTTCAAGTTTCTATTTGAGGAAGGAAATGACCGCATGACCCCTGAGTACGTGACCGGCTTTTTTCTGGAAGCAATCAAGATCGCGGTTGTGCTATCCGCGCCGATTCTGCTGGCCGGCCTGGTCGTGGGCATGCTGGTCAGCATATTTCAGGCCGCCACCTCCATAAACGAGATGACCTTGACCTTCATCCCCAAGATGCTGGCGGTTGCGGTTGCTCTGCTGATCTTTTTTCCCTGGATGCTGCAGGTGATGATCGAGTACACTCAGAACTTGATCAACACCCTTCCGACCGTGATCCGCTGATATCGTCTTCAAGATAAAGATTTTGGCGGTGTTATCGGTCGTCGGCGTATTACAATACAACCTTTTTCCCTCTGGCCTTGCCAAAATCTTTATCTTAAAGCCTATATGATAACACAAACCGGTACTTCATAGATTGGTTCGGCAGCGATGACCACGCTCAGCATTCCCCTGGCCCAACTGCAGCTTTTTTTGATCGTTGTGGCCCGCGTGGCGGCCATTATTGCCAGCATACCGGTTTTCGGCGGCCGCAATATACCGGTTCTGCTGAAGGCCGGCCTGGTCCTGGCGATCAGCGTGCTCATCTTCCCGCAGCTTACGCTCGAACAGAATCCCTTTCTCAAGGATGGCATCTCCTTCAGCGTCGGGTTGGCCGGCGAGGTTATGCTGGGGGTGGCGATCGGGCTGATGGTCCAGATGATCTTTGCCGGGGTCCAGCTGGCCGGCCAGCTGGCCGGTTACCAGATGGGGTTGGCCATCGCCAACGTGATCGATCCGGATTCGAGCGATCAGATTCCCTTGATCTCCCAATTCTACCAGGTGTTCGCCATCCTGATATTCGTGACGGTCAACGCGCACTACTGGTGCCTGGGGGCCATGATGGAGAGCTTCCGGCTCGTCCCGCCATTTGGTTTTCACCTCGACAACTCCCTGGTCGAGCAGTTGGTCCGACTCGGCGGAGATGTCTTCACCATCGGCGTCAAGGTCGGTGCACCGGTCATCGTGGTTCTTCTGTTGACCAGTGTCTCATTCGGGCTGATTGCCCGCACCGTGCCGCAGATGAATGTGTTCATCGTTGCCATTCCGCTTAAAATCGCCGTCGGGCTGCTGTTTGTCTTCTTGAGCCTGCCGTACTTCTCCGCTTATTTACAGCAGATGTTCGCTGCGCTGGGCGAAAACATCCTGAAACTGCTGTCGGTCGGTGGTTAGGGGCACTGCATAATGGCGGAAAACAGCTACCAGGACAGAACCGAAAAGGCGACGCCCAAACGGCGTCAAGACGCCCGCAAAAAGGGCCAGGTGGCCCAGAGCCGGGAAGTTCCCTCGGTGATGATCCTTATGATGTCGCTCGGGGTTTTCTTCTTTGCCGGCAGCTGGATGTTCTGGAACCTTGCCGGCTACATGAGCGACACCCTGCGCTCATCCGCGCAGTTTCTGATCGCCGACATTCCCGACGCCACGGTGTTTGTGCTCCAAACCGCCCGAACCGTCTTTAAAATTCTGCTGCCGTTGCTGCTGGTGGTCTTCGTGGCGGGACTGGCCGGAAATGTCATTCAATCCGGTTTTTTGCTCAGTTCCGAAGCGCTGGCGCCGAAGTGGAACAAACTGAATCCGGCCAGCGGATTGAAGCGGTTGTTTTCCCTGCGGTCGTTGGTCGAACTGGCCAAATCAATCACCAAGATCCTCTTCGTGGCAACCGTTGCTTACCTGATGATCAAACAGGACCTCGATCTGATTCCGACACTCACCCGGCAGAGCGTGCTGGACATTTTCGCCTTTGCCGCACGGGTGGCGTTTAAAATCTGTTTCAACGTCTGCCTGGCGTTGGTCGTGTTGGCAATTCTCGATTATGCCTACCAGCGCTGGGAACACGAAAAGAGCCTGAAAATGACCAAGCAGGAGGTCAAAGACGAGAACAAGCAGACCGAAGGCGATCCCAAGGTCAAGGCCCGCATCCGAAGCATCCAGATGGAGACGGCCCGGCAGCGGATGATGGCGGCCGTACCGGAGGCCGATGTGGTCATCACCAACCCGACCCACCTGGCAGTGGCCCTGCGCTTCGACGCTGCCCGGATGATCGCGCCTCAGGTCATCGCCAAAGGCGCCGGCTATGTGGCCGAGCGGATCAAGCAGATCGCCGCCGAGAACGCCGTACCGCTGGTCGAGGACAAACCGCTGGCCCGCGCTCTCTACAAAATCGTCGAGATCGGAAACACGATTCCGGCCGATCTCTACAAGGCGGTTGCCGAAGTCCTGGCATACGTCTACCGGCTGCGCGGCATACGGCCGACAATGTGATCCCGCCGGTCTATTAATCCGATTCGACGCCCATAACTGGCTCAACGGGCTAACGGGCACAACGGGCTCAACCGACCAAACCGGCCCAACGGGCTCAACGGGCAAAACCGGCTCAACGGACCCAACCGACCGACGGGCGTCAAGGTTCCCGCACGAAGGCGTCAAGGTTTCAGCACCGCATCAGGGTCGGTCGGCCGGCGGTGACGACCGGCGATCCGGTGCGTGGCCTCCCGCGACCATTTACCACATGACAAGCGGTGCCGGTGTCGGGAAGTTCCGGGAACCGGCAGTCACAAAATTCCGCTTCCCGGCATGAAACATGCATGATGACCTTATGGACCGGACGCCATGCGTCTCGAATATCGGCAACCTAAAGGAGTCGACACCAGTTGGAGCTTGTAAAGGAATCGAATACCGCGGGACCCCTACCGCTTATCACCCGCAACAGCGATGTTTTCATGGCGGTCGCGGTGGTGGGCATTCTGGTGTTCATGGTGATTCCCCTGCCGACGGTGATGCTCGACCTGCTGCTGGCCTTCAACATCACCGGTGCCCTGGTGATCCTGCTCTCCGGCATGTACATTTTAAAGCCGCTCGAGATGTCTTCCTTTCCATCGATACTGCTGCTGGCCACGCTGTTTCGGCTGTCGCTTAACATTGCATCCACCCGCATCATCCTGCTCCACGGCCACGAGGGAGTTCTGGCGGCCGGCAAGGTCATCAAGGCCTTCGGCGGGTTTGTGGTCGGCGGCAACTACGTGGTCGGCATCATCGTCTTTCTGATCCTCGTTCTCATCAACTTCATGGTGATCACCAAGGGTGCCGGCCGCATCGCCGAGGTCGCCGCCCGTTTCACCCTGGATGCGATGCCGGGTAAACAGATGAGCATCGATGCCGATCTGAATGCCGGCATCATCAACGAAGAGGAGGCCAAGATCAGAAGGGAGCTGATAGCGCGCGAAGCCGAATATTACGGTGCCATGGACGGCGCCAACAAATTCGTGCGCGGGGATGCCATCGCCGGTATCGTCATCACCCTGATCAACATCCTTGGCGGATTGACCATCGGCGTTCTTCAAAACGGAATGAGTTTTTCCAACGCGGCCCAGAACTACACCCTGTTGACCGTCGGCGACGGCCTGGTGACCCAGATACCGGCCCTGATTATTTCCACGGCCGCCGGTATCATCGTCAGCCGCGCCGGCTCGGAATCGAGTCTCGGCAGGGAGATTACCAGCCAGGTTCTCGTTCAGCCGCGGGCGATCGGAATCGCGGCGGGGGTTATCTTCGGCTTCGCCCTCGTACCGGGACTGCCGACCGCACCTTTTATCATTCTTTCCCTGTCGGCGGCCGGACTGGCCCTGGCCATATATCAGGCCAACAAACA
>JBATHN010000658.1:0-4129 GCA_049666885.1 Desulfobacterales bacterium | reverse complement strand
GCCGCCTCGCAGCCCGGCACCCAGGACGACAGCCGGACCCACCCGGAAAAACTCTACCAGCGAGGCGAGACCCAGGTCTCCCCCTTTATCACCCCCAAGGATCTTGTCCTTCAGTCGCCCAACATGTGGAAAAGCCCCAACTACAAATACCTGGTCAACGGCATGGCCATCGGTGACGTGGACGGTGACGGCAAAAGCGAAATCGTTGTGGTCAGCCCGGATGAGATCTACGTTTACCGCCTTGAGGAAGGCCGGCTCCGTGAAATAACACGCCAGGACGTCGGTTCGGAACGCTACAACATCGGCGTGGACGTCGCCGACATCAACGGCAACGGCCGGGCTGAGATCTTCGTCACGGCCCTGACCCGCCCCAAGAATGTCGTGCGCTCGTATGTCAAGGAGTTCGACGGCAAGGCGTTCGCGGAAATCGCCCACGACCTGCCCTGGTTCTTCCGGGTGACCGATCTGCCGGCGCGCGGCAGGATACTGCTGGGGCAGGAGTCCCGCCTGTACGCGCCCTACCGGGGCGGACTTTACGAAATGCAGTGGGACGGCGGCGCCTATGTGCCCGGGAACCCCATCATCACGTCACGCGAGCAGGTGAATGTCCTGGGGATTGCCCTGGGCGACGTTCTGAATAACGGCGAAGAAACCCTGGTGGCCATAGATCGGGACAACCGTATCGTGATTACCTCCCCATCGGGCGAGGCTCTCTGGACAAGCGGCGATAAATACGGCGGCAGCACCCTCTATGTCAACGGCGAAAAAACCGATCAGGGGCAGGAGGAAAACCCCATTTACCTGCCTACGCGGATCTTGATCCGAAACAGTCCTGATGACAAAGACAAGAGCCAGGTAATCGCCGTCAATAACCACGAAATCATGGGTATGCGCTGGAACCGTCGCGACTTCACCAACGCCCAAATCGAGGCCTTTGCCTGGGACGGGGTCGGACTGGCGCCAGCGTGGTCCACCCGCAAGATGACCGGATTCATCCGCGATGTTCAGGTTGCCGACTTCGACGACGACGGCCGCCAAGAGCTCGTGATCGCCCTGGTGACCAAATCGGGGTCAATTGCGCTCACCACCCCTAAATCGACCTTGATCGCTTATGAGCTAGAGGCGATGTCCCCCGGCCCGCAAGCCTCTGGGCAATAAAACTTCCGCCAAATTGATGGGCTAGTGTCCAACCACGGTTTCATTAAGGGCACTGATACGTTTCCAATCCAGAAATGTGCAATTTTCTGCAAGTTCAAGGAAATCAATGAATGGCGCGGAGGCGCACTCCTGTATGCCGCACAAGCGATTCCGCCGAATGACGCCGAAATTGATGAAAAGGGCCATTTATGGATGATAACTAGGCTAAATCCCATAAATACCCCTTGCGAAAGGACTGGGGCGAAATATCGATTGACCGGCATGTCTGTTCGGAACCCAACCCGGCTAATCAGGCGCAGGGCTTTGCAACCCCAATTGTCCGATGCTTTGGATCTCGCAGGGATGCTTCTCATGCGCGCCGAGGTGTACAAACGGAGTCAACAATCTGAGCGGACCCGTCACAAGGCTGCCGAGGGCCCGAACGCCTGTTTCTACCAAAGCGAGTTTGGCCGGGCTCACCTTGGCATCCAAAATGGTACCCCTGACCCGCAGCTTCGTGGAAAACTCTATCAGACCGGGATGTTTTGGCTTCGGAACGAGTAAAAAATCAACTTTTTCAGTACCCAGATTGATTTCGCCTTCACCGGTCAGGATACCGGCCCGGGTGTCGAACACAAAGGCCTGGCTGGCGGCAACTCCGGACTTGATGTCGAATTGGACAACGGCACATTTGATCTGATCTATATCTTTGGGTCTCCCCCAGAAATTAACGACCTTTTGGGAAAGATTAAAGGAGATCAGGTCGAGATATTTGGTCAAATACCCTTCACCCATCACCGCACCGATTTCACCATCCAGATTCGCCATGAGGCTGTGAACAGAATCCCCCCGGCCATTGAGATGGGCCGCAAGATCGACGATTGCCTGGATTTGATCGTTTATTCCGCTTTCCCTGAAAAAGCCACCCAGATCGAGGTTTTGAACGAGGAAGCGGGTGGCCACGCGGGTCGATGAACCTGAAGTGAGCTGTAAATTTCCGGAAATTTTCGTGTCCTTGTAAGTCGCCTCGAGTTTGTTGATTCTTAATGCCCCGTCGTCGAGTTTCAGGGACAGGAGCCCGAATTTAAGGCGCGCGTCTTTGACATGGACATTTCTGGCCTCTATCCGGATATCGGCGTCCACTTTTTTAAGGACATCGAAAGGCAGGGGATCATCCGAAAACAAACGGTGAGTTTGCTTATCTTCTTTAGTCGTTTTTTCATCGTCCTGCTCTAAACTTTTCATCAGAGCCGTGAAATCGATCACCGAAGACTGAAGGTGCAGGGTAATATTGGGACGCTTCAGAAAACGCACCTTGGCTTGACCGTTAAAATCGCTTTTGTCGACCATTGCCGATAAATCGTTCAGCGAAATGGTCTTCGCCGAACCCGACAGTTGTCCGCTCACATCAAATGAACCCAATTCAGGCAGATCTGTCCCGATCAGCGGCCCGATTTCGGCCAGCTCCTTTCCCGAAGCCTCCAGTTTGACATTGATGCCTTCGAGGGCCAGCAGTTCTTTTATCGCCCCGCTGACGGTGAGGTTCAAACTGCCCCGGCTGGCACTGCCTGCTGCTTCCAGCAGAGATAGGGCTTTTGTGGATCCCATTAGCCGGCCCTGAACCGTGAATTTATCGCTTGCTGGAAGCTTTTTTCCGGTGATCGTTCCAATTTCTGCCAAATCCTTGCCCGAACCCTGTAAACGCAGGTCCATACCGCTGAGATCAATCAAATCCTTGACCTTACCTTTTAAAGCAAGTCTCAAGCTGCCCCGATTGGCCCTGCCGCCGGCTTCTTGAAGGGATATGGTCTTGGCGGAGCCTACCAGTCGGCCTTGAATCTCGAATTCATCGGTTGCGGGAAGTTTTTCACCGATAATGTCACCAAACTCTTCCAGGTTCTTGCCGGTTAGCCGGGACTGCAGGTCCATGCCCCTGAGGGTCAGCAGATCTTCGACCGTACCGTTTATAAAGATGCTCATCCCGCCGCGACGGGCGTTGCCCCGGGCGTCCTGCATGGATAGAACCTTGGGCGAACCCGTTAACCGGCCTTGAATCTCGAATTCATCAGTTGCCGGAAGTTTTTCACCGATGATGTCACCACACTCTTCCAGGTTCTTGCCGGTTAGCCGGGACTGGAGGTCCATGCCCCTGAAGGTCAGAAGATCTTTGACCGCACCGTTTACGGCGATGTGCGTACGGCCGCGACGGGCGCTGCCCCGGACGTCCAGCATGGGTAGAACCTTGGGTGAACCCGTTAACCGGCCTTGAACTGTAAATTCATCTGTGGCCGGTAATTTCTTCCCGATAATCGACCCGATACCCGATAGATCCTTGCCGGACCCTTTTACGACCAGATCTAAGCCACTGAAATTGAGAACATCTTTAATTCCGCCATCCACCACCAGACTCAGACCGCCGTGATGGGCACTGCCTTGTGCCTCCCTGAGAGACAGGACTTTTGCAGAACCTGTCAGTCGCCCCTGCACTTTAAAGCCCTCCGTTACCGGCAGTTTCTCCCCGATGATCGGACCGATTTCTGCCAGATCCTTGCCCGAGCCTTTCAATGTCAGGTCGATGCCGCTGACGGCGATCAAGTTGCCAATGCCGCCACTGACGGCAAGGTCGAAACCGTTTCCGGACATGTTCCCTTTGACATTTTCCAGTTTCAGGGATTTCTTGCTGCCCTTTACTTCCGCGTTCACTTCAAATGCTTTTGTCTTTGGCAGCTGAATATCCAAGACAGGCTCAAGGGTTGCCAAATCTTTACCGATCAGTCGGGCCTCCAACTCGATGCCCTGAAGGTTCAGGAGATCATCAATCGCGCCGTCAAGCTTGATTGCAGTGTTTGCCAAACTGCCTGACAAATCAAGCGGGAAGCGCACGCGCGCAAGTAATTGACGAATCCCTCCAGTCCTACCGGATAGTGTGACCGGCTGCCCGTTAACGTCAGCCTGAAGTTTGAGTGTAAGCGCATCTTCTGCCTCCTGACTG
>JBATHN010000657.1:0-2656 GCA_049666885.1 Desulfobacterales bacterium | reverse complement strand
CAGCAACACCTATTCGGTGACGCTTCCCGCTCCAGTGCCGGCGAAAGCCTTTTGGTCATTTATGGTTTATGACGTTCAAACCCGCTCTATTCTGGAAACAGATCAAAAATCCGGCGGTATAGACAGTCTGGCCAAAGACCTTAAAGCAAATGCAGATGGTTCCTATACAGTTTATTTCGCAGCTAAACCACCCAAGGGAAAAGAGGGTAATTGGGTGCAGACCATGCCAAACAAGGGATTCCACGTATTGTTAAGGTTATACAGCCCGCTACAGCCCTGGTTTGATAAGACCTGGAAACCTGGTGATTTTGAATTGGTTAAGTAAGGAAAGCGATTAGCAATTAGCTATTAGTAAAAACTAACTGCTAAAAGCTAACAACTTTAGATAAAAAGGAGAAAACAATGAAAACAAAACAATTAATCGTCATCGCCGCAGTACTCGTTGTTCTTGTTTCGGCGGCAACAAACGGATTTGCACAACAAGCCGATCAACTCCCATCATGGAATGACGGACCGACAAAAGCAGCGATCATTCAGTTTGTGCAGGATGTCACCAAAGAGAGCGGCCCGAAGTTTGTGCCGCCGGAACAGCGGATCGCGACCTTCGATAACGACGGAACTTTATGGTGCGAACAACCTGTAGTGCAGTTTGAATTCGCGGTTCATCGCATCAAGGCCATGGCAGGCGATCATCCCGAATGGAAGGAACTGGAGCCGTATAAATCTGTGCTGGCAGGGGACTTGCAACGTCTCGTTGAAGATTTGAAGAACGGCGGACATGAGTTTCTGAAGGTGATGGAAACTGCGCATGCCGGTATGTCGCAGGAAGAGTTTGACCGTCACGTCAAAGACTTTTTTTCGACCGCCAAGCACCCGAAATTCAACGTGGCTTATACAAAACTCGCCTACGCACCGATGCTCGAACTGCTGGCCTATCTCCGGGCAAATGATTTCAAGACCTACATCGCTTCAGGCGGCGGAATCGACTTCATGCGAGTCATCTCGGAAGAGACCTACGGGATCGTTCCGGAAAATGTGATCGGCAGTAACGGTCGCAATGTATTCAAACAGGTTGATGGTAAGTGGCAACTGTTCAAGACGGCAGAAAACTTAAACATCAATGACAAAACGGAAAAGCCTGTGGGGATTGATCTACACATTGGTCGCAAACCAATCTTTGCAGGCGGAAACGTTCGTAGCGGTGGCGACATCGGCATGTTGACGTATTCCCACAGCAACACTCTGCCTTCATTCCAATTGCTCGTCAATCACGATGATGACAAACGCGAATACGCGTATGCCGAAAAAGACAACGCTTCGCTCAAGCAGGCGAAGGCGCAGGGATGGAACGTCGTCAACATCAAGTCTGATTGGAAGACCATATTTTCAAACGAATAACCAACTCGGGTTAGTGAACTGAACTTAGTTTCAAGAAGAGAACTACGATGAATTTAAATCGGATAGACGTGGCGACAGAACCTTGGATTGGGGATCTTGCCATGCCAGACAAGGTCTTCCACGTATTGTTGAGGTTATACAGCCCGCTGCAACCCTGGTTTGATAAGACCTGGAAACCCGGTGATTTTGAACTGGTCAAGTAAGGAAAGCGATTAGCGATTAGTAAAAACTAACTGCTCACGGCTAAAAGCTAACAACTTTAGATAAAAAGGAGAAAACAATGAAAACAAAAAAAATATTCACACTGGCCGTTACCGGATTGATGGTGGCCGGGCTTATTGGTCTAGCCTACGCCGAGCAAGGAAAGAGCCTCTTCGTGCAAGCCGGAACAGAAGCCAAGCAAGGCTGGAAGGACTTCAAGCCAGCGCCGAATAATATCAAAACCCGGTTCGGAACGCTGAACTTTCCCGGCGGTTACCCGACGGAAGAAACCTCACAGAAAGTTTACGACGAGCTGGATCTGCAACGCGCCACCCAGCTGTACCTCGATATGTATCCCGCCCTATCCATGCGCGGAATGATGATCGGCACCGTACGTGATTACGGTGCAAAGAACAGCTCATATATTTCTGTCACTGCCGACCGCCTGGATTCAAAGGCAATGTGGCTGACCGGTAATACGGAAAGCATCTATGCCATGATCGTGTTTGACCTTAAAGTGGATGGTCCTACGGTTTTTGAAGCCCCCGAAGGTTTGATGGGTCCTGTGGATGACGCGAACTTCCTGTTTGCTTTCGATATTGGCCCCACAGGCATGGACAAAGGTAAGGGAGGAAAATACCTGATTCTTCCTCCTGGTTACAAAGGTGATGTGCCGGACGGCTATTTTGTCTTCAAATCACCGACCTATCGTCTCTTTTCGTTTGTTCGCGCCAACGCGGCGGTGGTCGGAACCGGCGAAAAAGCGATGGAATTCTTTCGCAAGAACGCCAAGGTCTATCCATTAAAAACCGGACCCCGCAAAAACAAGTTCACCAATGTGTCAGGGGTGCCGATCAATACCCTGGTTCCCGAAGATGCCAGCGCGTTCGAATGGATGCATGACATCATCAACTATGAACCGGCGGAGGCCTTTGGCAAAGAAAAGCTGGGACGTCTGGCGTCCATCGGCATTATCAAAGGCAAACCATTCAATCCTGACGCCCGCATGAAGAAGATTATGGAGCAGGCGGCGAAAGAAGGCGTGGCCATGTCGCGC
>JBATHN010000656.1:0-6509 GCA_049666885.1 Desulfobacterales bacterium | reverse complement strand
TGCGGCTGTGTTCAACGCCTTGAAAGAAGCTGCCAAGGCGTTGAAGTTCCGCCCAAACTGTTCACGAATTGCTTCGAGGGACGGATGCGGCCGGGTGAGGCGGCCGTTTTTCATCACCGGCTCAAGGAGCGGCAAGCGATTGTTCAAAACGTCGCTGCGCAGCCCAATAGTGTCTGAGCGATAGATCCCGTTTTCATCACAGTCCCGAAAAACCTGTTTCTCACCGGCCAGGGTCACCTTGCCGGGGCTCAACTTACGGACATCACGTCGGTCGCAATGCACCATTTTATAGACGATGTCGATGAAAGGTGCATCCGCAGATACACCGATATTGGTTCCCACCCCAAAGGCATCGATCAGCGCACCCGCTTCGACAACTCTCTCGATCTTGAATTCATCGAAACCGCTGCTGGCAAATATCTTAACCTCTGACAGTCCGGCAGCGCCGAATATCTTATGCACCTCGCGACTTAACCGGACCATATCGCCGCTGTCGAGGCGCACGCCCAAAAGGGCATGCCCTATCTTTTTCATTTCAAGTGCAACTTTGACGGCTTCACGTGCACCGGCAATTGTGTCGTAGGTGTCGATCAGGAAAACCGAACTGTCGGGAAAGGTCTCGGCAAAAGTCGAAAAGGCCTCGAATTCGCTGCCGAAGGCCTGGACAAAAGAATGCGCCATCGTGCCGGATATCGGGATGCCGTACTCACGACCGGCGAGGACATTGCTGGTGCCGGTAAAACCGGCCAAATAGGTGCTGCGGGCAACTTTCATACCGGCGTCATGGCCTTGCGTGCGCCGCAGGGAAAAGTCGATCAGTGGGCGACCGGCGGCGACATGCACGCAGCGGGCGGCTTTGGAGGCGATCATGGTCTGGAATCCGACCGTGTTCAGCAGAAAGGTTTCGATGATCTGGGCTTCTATGAGAGGTGCCGTAACCTCCAGGATCGGTTCATTTGCGAAAAAAATCGACCCCTCGGGCATTGCAACTACACTGCCGGTGAAACGGAATTTTTTGAGAAACGACAGGAAATCGGAGGAAAACAGGCCGGTTTCTCTCAGGAAAGAAAGGTCATCGCTCGAGAACTTCAGCGATGCAAGTTCTTCCAATGCATCCTGAAGACCTGCGGCGACGAAATAGTTACGGCCGGGAGGATAATCTCTGATAAACAGGGAGAACGTGGCTGCGCTAAGAAGTCGGTGTTTGAAATAACAGGCGGCCATGGTCAGTTCGTAAAGATCGGTGAAAAGCGGGCCGAGGATATGATTGGCAGTCATGGCAAAGCCTGCTGAACGGGTTATCGCCGCTTGCTGATTAGATCAAATTATCCGGGCCCCGTAAACCTGCGCCATCCGTTTCAGGGCGAATTCATGAAATTCCGCGTCGAAATCGGCTACTCCCTTAGCGGGAACTGAAACAGGATAGTCCCGATTGGCCAGCCCGGCTACGGTGTCCATCACACAAATCGATGTGCAAACACCCACAACCTCGACGGCATCGATCTCCTTTTCGAGCAGGATCTTTTCGAGATCGGTTCCGTAAAAGCCGCTGTAGCGTTTCTTGCTGACCACAGGCTCCCCGGCTAGCGGCGCCAACTCACTGAAAATCTCACTGCCCCATGTGCCGGCGACGCAGTGAGGGGGGAATTTTTCGAATTCTTTGTCATGCGCGTCGTGGGCATCCCGCAGGTAGATAACGGCGGCATCTTGGCGGCGGTAGCGATCGATTCTTTCGCGGATGAAAGGTACGATTTCACGTGCCGACTCCCCGCAGTAGAGCGCACCGTTTTCATCGATAAAATCATTGAGCATATCGCTGATGATCAAGGCTTTTTTTGACATTGCCACTCCCCTTGTGTTTCCGGTTTTCGAAACTCCCGATTCCCATCAGATCAGCGATCTTTCTCCTAAATTACCGTAGCGGTGATAGGCGTCACAAATGCTCTGGTTGATCAAATAGTGGAGCAGTTCGATGCGGCCTTCCATCAGGACCGGTGCACGGGCAATGTAGAATCCCATTTCGGCCGCTGCTCCGAACACCTTGGCCGGCACCCGTCGGGGATCGGCATAACGAATGCGCTGGATGTCCGGCAAGAGCCGAATGAGATCCTGATCGGTTTGGCGCTCGAGAACGGATTTGCCGAGTAAGCTTTGGCCATCTTTGGACGCCAAAAAGGCTGAGGCCGGGTGGCGCATATCCGGGGGAATGCTGATCAGTAGGTCACATCCGGAGATCCTTACCGCAGCGATTCGGGCCAGAACATCGAACAGACTGTCCTCGGACTGTATGCGCACCATCACGCGGCCGATCGGCCGATACCGCAGGATGTTGTCCTGGCCTCTGAGATGAAAGTAATCGTTTTCCAGGGAGAATTCCCGTTCAAAGTGAAAGAGATAACTCTTGATTGCCCGCACGGTCTTGACGATGTCGGCGGCCGTCTCGGGAGGAAACGCGCCCCAGTCGGCCTTGCGCTGCCACTCCTGAGCCAGGCGCAGCAGGGCATGATCCTTTTTGATGACGCCCATCCGGGGATACCCACTTTCCTCAAAGGTCATGAACTGGGACACGTAATTCGGGGAACCGGCCTTGATGGCCGCCCCCAGAGCCGACTTGCCCATTCCGCCAAAGGATTGGCGCAGTGTAACGGCGCCGGTGGTCCCCCGGTTGATGTACAGATTGCCGGCATTAATGCCTTCTTTCCAGGTTTCCTGCTCTCGTCGGTCCAGGCTTTCGAGCCCGGAAGTCAGCCCGTAGCCGGTGGCGTTGACCAGTTCAATGGCGTGTTCCAGATTTTCGGCCGGTATCACGCCCAAAACCGGTCCGAAAAGCTCGGTGGTGTGAGTGAATGAACCGGCCTTGACGTCCCACTTTATTCCGGGGGTCCACATGCATGGGTTGTCGTCTATGTTGCGCGGTTTCAGGGCCCAGGTTTCATCGGGCTCGAGCTGTTCGATGCCGCGTTTCAGAGCCCCGGACGGGGAATGGATCAACGGTCCGATTTTGTTTTGAAAATCCCATGCCGATCCGACGGTGAGGCTTTCGGCGGCGTCCACCAGCTGGCGTTTGAAGTTGTTATCCTCGTAGACCTCTTTTTCCAGAATCAGCAGGGAGGTTGCCGAGCATTTCTGACCGCAGTTGCTGAAGGCGGAATGAAGAACGTTCTTGATCGCCTGGTCACGATCGGACATGGCTGTGACGATCGTGGCGTTCTTGCCGCCGGTTTCGGCCGACAGATACAGATCCGGTTTGGCCGACAGCATGCCCATGCCCGTCTCCGTCCCTCCGGTGAGAATGACGAAATCCACATCCTGGTGGGTGATCAGCGCCTTGCCGGTGCTGCCACCGGAGCAGGGCAAAAACTGCAGGGCCCGGCGGGACACTCCGGCCTGCCAGAAGCATTGACATAGCTGCCAGGCCACCAGCACCGCATCCGATGAAGGTTTGAAGATAACCGTGTTGCCGGCGGCCAGAGCGGCCACCACGCCGCCGCAGGGAATCGCGATCGGAAAATTCCAGGGCGAGACGACACATCCGACTCCCTTGCCGCGGGCGACAACAGTGTCGAGTTCGGTAAATATTTTGGCCGAAAAAGGATAGTATTCGGCGAAATCGATGGCCTCGGAAACCTCGACGTCTGACTCCATGAAAACCTTGCCGGTATTGGCCGCGGCCGCGCCGATCAAATCGCCGCGCGAACGCCGCAATGCCATGGCCACCTCGGAGAGGACCGCATGGCGTTCCTTGAGCGACTTTTGGCGCCACCTGTCCGGGTCGGCCTCGGCCACGGATACCGCATTTTGAACGTCCGCCGTAGTTGCCAGAGCAAAGCGGGCGACCACGATGTTTTCACGGTAACGGGAGATGTCGATGATATCGCGCGTCGGGTGATCCCCGTAAACCTCCTGACCGTCAATGACCAGCGGAATCTCCAACGGTGCGTTGCCGGCAGCTTTTCGCCACCGGTCCCGGATCGCTTTGGCCCACTTGCGGTTGGCCGCCAGGGACCAGTCCGTGTCCGGTTCGTTGGTGAACTCGTCGGTATAAAATGTCCCCATTTTTTCCGGAAATTTTTCGGTGGTGCGGTCCTGAGTGCGATGAGGCGTACTCCCGACCGTCGTCAAGTGATCGATCGATACCAGGAAATGGTCTTTGAGAAACGACCAGGCCTTCGATTCCGTCGACAGGTTAGGGGCATATCGCAAGAAATTTTCGGCAGCGGTGTTCTCGTCAAGACGCCGAATGAGGTAGCCGATGGCATTGATGAATTCGTCCTTTGCGGCAACCGGCGCATACAACAGGACATCTCCGGCGGTTTCGCACAGGGCCCGGCGCACATGGTCCGCCATTCCCTCCAGCATCTCGAAATAAAAGTAATCACCGACCTGGTAATGCTGCCCCAGTGTGTGGGCAAAGGCCAGCTCGAACAAGTTGTGCGAGGCGATGCCGAGGTTGACGGCCCGGATGTTTTCCGGCTGCATGCCGTAGACGATCATGCGTTTGTAGTTGGCATCGACATCGAGTTTGTTATCGTAAGGTGCCAAGGGCCAGTTGAAAATGGCGGACTCCAACTGCTCCATTTCCATGTTGGCTCCCTTGACGATCCTCAGCTTGATCGGAGCGCCGCCTGCAGCCACCCGTTCGCGGGCCCAGGCGGTGAGATTTTGCTGAACGCCGTAGGCGTCCGGGATGTAGGCCTGTAGAACGAGGCCGGCCGAATGCGTCTTGAAATCGGGCTGTTCCAATGTCCGTTGGAACGCTGCGACGGTGATTTCCAGGTCACGGTATTCTTCCATGTCCAGGTTGACGAACTTGGGGACGCGGGTGCCGTCTTTACGCTCGAACGTGTGGCCGGCGGCACAGCGATAAAGCTGGGACAACCGATCGACCAGTACACCGACACTGTGTTCGAAAGCCAGGGACTGAATCTGGGAGTAGATCGTGGAAATTTTAACGGAAATATACTCGATTTCAGGGTTTTCCAGGTCGGCGATGTAGGTTTCCAGGCGGTGGCGGGCCTCGGCTTCTCCAAGAACGGCTTCGCCAAGGTGGTTAATATTCATGCGCACACCTTGACGTTTGCGCTTCTGCAAATGCGCGTGCAGCGCTTCCGGTTCACCGGGAATAATGGCCCGACTGCTGTTGTGACGCATTTTCTCGATCATTTTCGGTATGGTCAACGCCGGAAAATGACGGCCGAGGCCAAGAAACATCTGCACCAGCAACCGATCGAATTTCGAAAAAAAGTCCGGGACGCCGTAGCGGCGCAGTATGCTGTTGATCTGGTCCGCTACACGGGCGGGATTGTGCGAACGAAAGCTCTGATCGATCATTCTGGTCAGAACGACCTTGTCCGTGGGATGGGACAATAGGCGTTGCATCTGCTCCTGGATGCCCTTTTCTTCTTCGGTCAGCAGGGCATTGGCACGGTTTTGCCAGTTCTCGGCTGTCCCGACGGACATTTCGCCGATTGCTTTTAATTCTTGTTGATCCATTTGCTCATCTCCTCGCCTGGAGCAGCACCGTCATAGGGCATCCAATAATGCATTCGGGTCCGGCCGCGGCGGGACCCGCCTTCGTTGCTGATTATCTCTTCCGTGCTGCTTTAGAATTTAGGAAGAAAACTCAATCCCTGAAACCAATTAAACATAATCACTTATGACAGGCAATGACAAGGCCGAGGGTGCCGTCTCGAATATTGCCGGTAAAAAACGACGTGGGTTTGATCCTTATCACACAAAAAGCGGCAGGACGTTACGGTTTCAGTGTTAACGAAAAATTAAGTTCGCAATTTTGGGCATTGAGCGCCCAGCCGGCACGGCGAGATAGCATAGGAACATAATAATATTACGAGATTTCGCAACACAACCGGGCGGGATGCATCGGCGGTCAAACTGTGACGTTATTTTTGAGTGAGCCCTTAAGGAGGCGGTTTGATGTGGTCGGTTGTGAAGTATCCCGATCAGTCTTCTCCGAGGTAGGCCTTACGGATCGACTCGTCATTTGCCAGGTCTTTTGCGGCGCCCTTGAGGGTAACAAGACCCGATTCCATGACATAGGCGTTTCCAGAAATACTCAGGGCCATGTTGGCATTCTGTTCGACCAGAAAGATGGTTGTTCCCGATTCATTGATGTGCCGGATGATATCGAATATTTTTTCCACGATCATAGGCGCCAGCCCGAGTGAGGGCTCGTCCAGCAGCAGTAGTTTCGGCTTCGACATCAACGCCCGCCCGATGGCCAGCATCTGCTGTTCACCACCCGAAAGGGTTCCTCCCTGCTGCTTGCGCCGTTTTTCCAGCAACGGAAACAATTCATAGACCTCGTCACGATTTTTCCGGATCGCCTTTTTATCTCTGACCAGGAAAGCGCCCATTTCGAGATTGTCTTCCACGCTGAGACGCGGCAGTATCCGGCGTCCTTCCGGTACCTGGGTGATCCCCAGACCGGCGATTTTATCGGCCGGCAGCATCGTGATGTCCTGGCCGAGAAAAAGAATCCGACCTTTGGC
>JBATHN010000655.1:0-1565 GCA_049666885.1 Desulfobacterales bacterium | reverse complement strand
AAATCAACATGCGGTTTACCAAAAATCAAAAACCCCACCAGAAAAATCGCCGCGAGCACAATGCCCGCCAGCATACCGGTTGCCATAGGGTTCTTATTGTTTTCCATAGGTCATATCCCTTCTCGTGGTTGTGGTAGACATCCCGAGACTGCTCAGGACTTTACAAACCATCCCCTTAAGCGACGCAGTCGCGTTTCATGAAATCGACGTTAGGCGATTTCATTTGGGGAATAAGAATTGAAACGTAAACACCACCTGCCAATCCGGCCCGGCATCCGGTGTGACGATGTTGTAATAGGCCTCGAGCCGCGAGTTGATCGGCTGGTTGCCGATCTTGAAAAGCTTTCCGGCCCCACCGCCCAGCGGAACGGTCCAGCGCTGACTGGAAGACGCGTTCCAATTGGCCGTGAGAATCATATCTGAGATCAGGTACCAGCCGTCGTCCAAGTTGTAGTTGATGAACGGTTCGATGAGCATCTGGTTGACGCTGGGCCGGTCGTCGTCACCGGCAAAGGACCACAATTGACGAACCAGACCGCCGTAGGTCCCCCACTTGGGCTGGATAAGGAGGACACCGGTGGGGCCGGCGCTCCACTTGCCGGATCCGAGCTGATCCTTGGAGGCCGTGGGCAGGTTGATGGACGGCCCCAAACCCCAGATGAACCCGGAGGGCTTGGCGGGGGAGAAGAACAGCGAATAATTGATGTCCCCCAAACCGGTTTTGCGATCCTTGGAAGGGAATCCCTCCGGGATGCCGGGCGTTCCCTGGATGAATCCATCTACGCTGACGACGGCTGGAATGAGAGCCCGGTTGATCAGGTTCCAGTCTCCCACCGTCACCGGAATCACCGGGTTGATATTGAAGAAATAGGCGCTGCCGTCGGGTGCTCCGAAATCCATCGTCAACTTCAGGGGCAAGCTGTACATGGCGCCGACTGGATTTTGAACAGCGGCCCGGAGGTCCCCGCCACCCTCAGCTTTGCTATCCGGAGGTTGGGCGACCGCCTGGGTCGGGGCGAATGCCGCGATCCATAAGAAGACCGCCGAAACCGTAAGCGATAACAATCGAATATTAAATGTTTTCATCCACAGACCTCCTTATATTTCTTCATGGCACCGCTTCATGCCTTCTCCGATTCGGTTTTATCCGGCAGCACGGCGATGGCATCGTGAACGAACAGCGAACGGACCTTGTCCCAGAAATCACCGCCGAGCACGATGAGGCTGCCGATAAAAAGCAGATCACCGGCTGCGGCCAGTAAAAGCCGATTTTCCTCGAATCGTGGTATCAGGTTCTGTAAGTAGGGCGATATCCAGCCGAAAAGCAGCGGTATTCCGAACATGACAAGCCCGATACGATAACGCGCCAGGCTCACCCGGTCTGCCGGGCCATGTTTTTTCAAGAATCCGAAGATGCGGTATTTCATCGTGTCGAAACCCGACTTGCCCATGATGGCGATCGCCAGGATCGTTCCGATTTCGGGAATTCCGACGGCAAGCGCACCGGAGAGAAGGGTTTTCCATTGGGCGGACAGGTTGGAAGTCGTCACCAGAGGTATGAGAAG
>JBATHN010000654.1:0-2799 GCA_049666885.1 Desulfobacterales bacterium | reverse complement strand
GGGCAAGACCGATTTGCCGGAAACGATCGTCGGCCGGCTGCAGCACGTCCGACCGCCGGCATCGGTTTCGCTCTACGTTGCGCCGTTATGTAAGTTCTGCCCCGATGTGGTGCGTCGACTGCTCCCGCTGCCGTTCGCAGTCGACGGGCTCCGGATGAGAATCATCGACGGCGTCCTTTTCAAGGATGCGGCCGAAGAGGACCGCGTAAGCTCCGTGCCGGCCGTGATTCTGGACAATCAGTCCCACTGGACCGGCGGCGTGACCTTGCCTCAATTATGCGAAGCCGTTGAAAACCGTGATCCGACAAAGCTCGACAAGGCCGCGCTTCAGCGCCTCGTCACCGAGGGCGGTGCATATGATCTGGCCCGGATGATGCTCAACAGCGGCCGTGTTTTCGAGGCTTTTCTCGAATTGCTGATCGAGGAGAACTTTACCGTTCGGCTCGCGGCCATGGTGACGATGGAAGAACTGACCGCCGCTAATCTCACTCTCGCGAGACAGGTTATCGCCCCCTTGTGGAAACGATATCCACAGTCCGTCGATTCGGTAAAAGGCGACATACTCTATATTTTCGGAGAACTGCAATCGCCTCAAAGCCTGCATTACCTTCGGTCGGTTCTGGCAGCCGAGGAGAATCCGGAAATCAGAGAGGCCGCACAGGAGGCGCTTGAAAAAATGGAGAGTGAATGACTGATCTGACATCCATCATCGAGATTTTGCAGCACAATGACAAGATCGCCCGGCGTTTCTTCGAAATCGAAAAACGGGTCTTGACGGTATTGAATTACACTGATCTCTTCGAAGTCCTGCTGGCCGAAATACGCCAACAGTTCAAGGTGCCCTATGCCTGGATGACCTTGATCGAAAAGAGTGAAATCTCCAATTTCATCCAGCAGCTCGAATCTTCGGACCGGCTCAAGGCCCGATTGAACATGGTCGCGAAAGACACGTTCGTGGATCTCGTCGGGACACAAATGACACCGCTCCTGGTCAACCAGGATCTGAAACCTTACTACCGTTTGTTGCCGCAGAGTCGCAAATATGCCGTTCAATCGATGGCCATCGCTCCGATTTCGCTGGACGGTGAAATAATCGGCAGCCTGAACCAGGCCGATATTTCTTGCCGCCGTTTCCAACCGGGAATGGATACAAGCCTGCTCGAGCAACTAGCCGTGAAGGTATCGCTGTGTCTGTCCAACGTGACCGCACACGAAAAACTGCGTTTTCTGGCCTATCACGACCCGCTGACCGGTCTGCTCAATCGGCGGGTCATGGAATCGGTTCTGTCGCGCGAGTTTGCAAGGTCGCGGCGCTATCCGCAATTTCTTTCGTTGGTATTTGTGGACCTCGATCATTTTAAAAACGTCAACGATCGCTACGGCCACGACCGGGGCGACGATCTGCTCGTTTATGTTGCCAAAGGCCTCACGCAAATGAGCCGTGCAACAGACGTCGTGGCCCGCTATGCCGGCGACGAGTTTGTCATCATCCTCCCCGAGACGACCAAGAAGAGTGCGGCTCAGCTGATGCAGCGCGTCTGTGCCTACTTTTTCGAACACCCCCTGGAGTCCGAAGCCATGCGGATGCCGGTTTCCATCAGCTTCGGTATCGCCTCTGCAGAAGACCAGGGCGTCGTCGATCCCGAATCGCTCTTGAAAAGGGCAGACAATGCCCTCTATGAGGCCAAAAAATCCAGAAACAGCGCGCCCTGCTCCTTGCCGGATACGTTCCGTGAAAATCAAAGCGTCATCGATTTTCCAGTCAAAAAAACAGAGGGGGCTCAAGAACACAGCGCATAATAAAAAGCCCCGTCCATTTTTAGGACAGGGCTTTTTGGTTTTCGAGGTCTTCGGCAGCCAACGGCCGCATCAGGCCGAAGGTGTTCTCTTATTTCGTAACCGTTCACAGGGTTGCAAAGCCCGATGCGTTTCAAACCACATAATTATAAGCGTTTAAAGGGTGCCGCAGATTCAGGGCGTCGGGCGCGCAGACGTACTATTGTACTTCAAGTGCCTAGCAGATGCGGTGCCCTGTGAACGCTTACCTTATTTCTTCTCCGTATCAGGAAGCGGGCCTTCACCGGATTGCTCCGGCGCTTCATTTTTATCATCGGCGGCTTTGGTTTCAGTCTCTTGGGTCGCCGCTTCTACGGCCGGCTGATCGCCGGACTGTTCTTCACTTTTTTCTTCAGGTTTCACTGCTTTACGGGCCTCTTGTTCGGTCGGCTTTGCCTCTGCCGCCGCGTCAGAGCCCTTTTCATCGACGGCCGCTTTTTCTTCCACCACTTTCTTGCCGGGCACCGCGGCCTTCGCCTTGACTGTTTTCTTTTTGGTCTTGCCGGCGTCGGCTGAGGCCGTTACGAGCTCGATGACCGAAATCGGCGCGGCATCACCGGCACGCCGGCCGAGTTTGACCACACGCGTGTAGCCCCCTGCAATGGCTTT
Organism: Desulfobacterales bacterium; assembly: GCA_049666885.1. Taxonomy (GTDB): domain Bacteria; phylum Desulfobacterota; class Desulfobacteria; order Desulfobacterales; family SG8-13; genus JARFQH01. The sequence continues at coordinate 354 of JBATHN010000654.1, read as the reverse complement.
GAAACGGCTTTGGGCCTCTTCGAAAAGCTTGTGAACAACGTTTTTTTCCCTGACAATTGCCATGGCTTGCCGTCTGGCGTGCAGATCGCCCCGTTTAGCCAGGGTAACCAGATGATCCGCCCAGCGTCGCAATTCTTTGGCCTTTGTATCGGTGGTTTGAATCCGCTGATGTTTAAACAAAGATGTCACCATGTTCCTGAACATAGCGTCTCTGTGGCTCGCGGTGCGGCTCAACTTCAACCCAGATTTACGGTGTCTCATGGTGACCGTTTACTCCTCTTCTTCCGTTATTTCTTCGGGTGGCATGAACCCGTCCAGTTTCATTCCGAGCGAAAGCCCCATGTCGACGAGAAC
>JBATHN010000653.1:0-1970 GCA_049666885.1 Desulfobacterales bacterium | reverse complement strand
ATATAATGATGCTGATCACGCTCACATCCGAGGACGGTCGCTTCGACCAAAACTTTTTAGGCAACTATGCCCTGATCAACATCAAGGATACTTTGGCGCGCATCAGGGGCATCGGAAGGGTCAATGTGATGGGCGCCAGTGACTATTCCATGCGGATCTGGATAAAACCGGACCTCCTGGCCACCCGGGGCATCACCGTGCCCGAAATCATCGCGGCGATACGCGCCCAGAGCGTCATCGTACCAGGCGGCAAATTCGGGGCCGAACCGGCTCCGCCGGGAACTGAATTCACCTACACGGTAAAGCTTCCAGAGCGTCTCCAGACCGAAGCGCAATTTGGTGAGATCGTCGTCAGAACCGCCGAAGACGGCTCCCAAGTTAAAATCAAAGACCTCGCTCAGGTCGAACTGGGCGTGGAAACCTACAACGCGTTTACCCGGTTCAACAACAAGCAGTGCGCCATGATTGCCGTTTACCAGGCCCCCGGCTCCAATGCAGTCGAGCTGGCCCGGCAGGTCCGCCAGGCCATGGCTGAGCTATCGATGTCTTTTCCGGAAAGCATCCGCTACGATGTGTCCCTGGACACCACCTTGGCCATTACGGCCGGCATCGATGAAATCGTCGTGACGCTTTTCATCGCCCTGGGGCTGGTGATTCTGGTGGTCTTCATTTTCATCCAGGACTGGCGGGCGGCACTGATTCCCACCATCGCCATCCCGGTTTCCCTGGTCGGTGCCTTTATCGTCTTCCCGTTGATCGGTTTTTCCATCAACGTGCTCTCGCTGCTGGGATTGGTGTTGGCGATCGGCATCGTGGTCGACGACGCCATCGTGGTTGTGGAAGCTGTCCAGGTCAAGATTGAGGAAGGCTTGGATCCCCGCACGGCTACAGAGGAGGCTATGAAGGAAGTCACCGCACCGGTTATCGCCACCACCCTGGTTCTGGTGGCGGTGTTTATCCCGGTAGCCGCCATGGGAGGGATCACCGGGAGGCTCTACCAGCAGTTTGCCATCACGGTGGCCGTCTCGGTGGTCTTTTCGTCGATCAACGCCTTGACCCTCAGTCCGGCCCTGTGTGCGCTGCTGCTCAGAAAACGGAAAGAATCCCGCGGGCCGCTCGGGCTCTTTTTTCGGGGGTTCAACAAGGCCTTCGACAAGGCCACCGACGCGTACATGAAGCTGACCGACTTCGTAACCCGTAAAATTATCCGGGGCCTTGTCTTTATCGGTGTGGTGACGGTTGGGTTGGGGTACCTTGGAAGCATTCTGCCCGGCGGCTTCATGCCCGAAGAGGACATGGGGTATCTGCTGATAAACATCCAATTGCCCGACGCCGCGTCCCTGCAGCGGTCCGATGCAGTCGCCCGCAAGGTGGAAAAAATAATCGCCAATTACAAGGAGGTGGATTACATCACCACCGCCACCGGGTTCAGTTTGATTTCAGGCAGCATGTCCACCAATGCCGGCTTTATGGGCGTTTCTCTCAAGGACTGGGGCGAGCGGGACAAAACCGCCAATGAGATCGTCGCCCTCCTGAACAGGGATTTTCGCGCGGCCATCAACGAGGCCCAGGTTTTCGCCTTCGGCCCTCCGGCCATTCCCGGATTGGGGAACGGTTCGGGCTTTACCATGCTGATCCAGGACAAGGGGGGCAATTCCGCGCAATACCTCGCCGACCAGACCGCCGGCTTCATTCAAGCCGCGACGAAACGACCTGAAATCGGTTCCGTGTTCACGACCTTCAGGGCCAGCGTTCCCCAGAGATACATGGAACTCAACGTCGACAAAGTGCTCAGGGCCGGTGTTTCCCTGAACGACATCTACACCACAATCGGTGCCTTTCTGGGAGGTGCCTACGTGAACGATTTCAACCGGTTCGGAAGACTCTACAAGGCGTATATCCAGGCGGAGCCGACCTACCGGTTGAGCCAGGACAAGGTCAACCTGTTTTTTGTCAACAATCGCGACGGT
>JBATHN010000652.1:0-8463 GCA_049666885.1 Desulfobacterales bacterium | reverse complement strand
CTGCTGTATGCCGCACAAACGATTCCGGACCTGTCACGCCAAAGGCGTGATTGACGCCGATCTGTCCCGAAGCAGGCGGGAAATTGCGGAAAAGGGCCATTTATGGACGGAAACTAACTAACAATGTTGACTTTTTAAGAGACCATCGGCAATAGATCCGATATTGGGCGAAGGATTCCGATTTCGGATCGACGAAACATCAGGTTCTATAATTGAAACCATCCGATTTTCCCGCTCGCCAGAATTCTCCGCCACCGGCCTACGTTTCGTGGTCGGTCTGGGGGCTGGGCGCCCTCCTGTATCTGTTCGGATTTTACCAGCGCGTGGCACCGGCCGTTATGACCACCGAACTAATGAATGATTTCGGCATTGGCGCCGCCGCTCTGGGCCACCTGTCGGCTTTTTATTTTTACAGTTACGTCGCCATGCAGATCCCCACCGGGATCCTGGTCGACACCTGGGGCCCTCATCGCCTGCTCACCACCGGTGCCTGCGTGGCCGGCATCGGCAGCCTGATCTTTGCCACGGCCTCGAGCGCTTTGGGGGCCGGAATCGGGCGCCTGCTGATCGGTGGCTCGGTCTCCGTGGCCTGGGTGGGGATGCTGAAGCTGGCCAATCAATGGTTTGCCCCACGCCGGTTTGCCTTTGTATCGGGCGTCGCGCTTTTCTGCGGCATCATCGGGGCAGTGGCCGCCGGTGTGCCGCTTCGAATAGCGGTTCACAGCGTCGGTTGGCGACCGGTTATGCTCTATTCGTCTCTGCTGGCTTTTCTGGTTTGTGCCGGTATCTGGTGGATCGTCCGGGACGATCCGAGTGAAAGAGGCTATCTCAGCTATGCGCCCGTGCATGCCGGGCAACACAATCGCACGGTAATTGACATCATATCCGGCGTCATTGAAGTCCTGCGATATCCAAATACCTGGTTGCTCTTCGTCATACCGGGAGGTATCGTCGGCTGTGTGCTGACGTTTTCAGGGCTCTGGGGCGTACCTTTTCTCGTCACTCACCACAATCTCACCGACACCGGCGCGGCGGGAGTATCATCGATGCTTCTGGTGGCCTGGGCGGTCGGCAGCCCTTTTTTCGGAGCGATTTCAGACCGGCTCGGACGCCGAAAATTACCTTACATCTTGGGTTGTGCCGTGGCGACCACCGGGTGGGGCCTGCTTCTGTTCGTTGCCCCCCTGCCGCTGCACTGGCTTATTTTACTGATCCTTGTCACCGGTTTCGCCTCGGGCTGCATGATCATCAGCTTCGCTTATGTCAAAGAGTCGGTGCCGCCGGATTTGACCGGAACGGTTTCCGGCCTGATCAACATGGGTGTTATCATGGGGCCGACCCTGCTGCAGCCGACTGTGGGTTGGATGCTCGATCGAAGCTGGGGCGGGCAAACCCTAAACGGCGCCCGGATCTATGACCTATACGCTTTCCGTATCGGTTTCAGCCTCATGTTCGGGTGGATGGTGCTGGCATTTATACTGCTTTTTTTCACCCGGGAAACAAACTGTCGACAGGTTGTCAAAGGGACACAAAACGTTATATAGGCGACGGTCCGATAAGGTTCGAGCGATCCCGCCGCAAATTCCGGTAGTGTCCATACACTATTTCTTTAAGGGCACTGGTCAGTTTCCGATCCAGAAATGTGCAATTTTCTGCAAGTTCAAGGAAATCAGCGGTATTGCGCGGAGGCGCACTCGTGTAAGTCGCACAAGCGATTTCAGACCTGTCACGCCATCGGCGTGATTGAACGCCGATCTGTCCCGAAGCAGGCGGGAAATTGCGGAAAAGGGCCATTTATGGACGGAAACTAACCAATGGATAAAAGCGATGACTACATCCGAATGTGTGTGACCGCCGAAGAAATCCAGTGTCGTTGGCAGCCGGCTTACGGTGACTTTTACGTCGATGCCGAGAGTCAGATTCGGTGCTGGATTTCCAGAGACCCCGAGCCAGTGCGCATCAAGAGGGGATTCAGCATCTGTGTCAAAGACAGCGTCATCCATCTTTCGAAATTCACCTGGCTTCCCCGACAGAATCAACTGATCGAGATGGCACAGGTTCCGGGACGTCGTTACGAAAGCATTGTGCAGGACTTTTTCGACTGGACCCGGCAGCCATATAGGAGCAGCAGCGAAACTCCTGGAAAGCTGTTTCGCTCCATGGAAAAAATCTGGCTGGCCTTTGTTATGCAGCAAAAATACCGTAAACAATGGGACGAAAGCTCCTGGACCAGGGAACCGTATTCTGCGTAGCAGGGCTAGTGCCCATCCACGGTTTCATTTAGGGCACTGGCAAGTTTCCGATCCAGAAATGTGCAATTTTCTGCAAGTTCAAGGAAATCAGCGGCATTGCGCTGAGGCGTACTCCTGTAGGCCGCACAAGCGATTCCAGACCCGTCACGCCATCGGCGTGATTTGAAAGCCGATCTGTCCCGAAGCAGGCGGGAAATTGCGGAAAAGGGCCATTTATGAACGGAAACGGGGTTGATGACCTGTTGCCGACAGAAGACGCTTTCAGATAATAGCGGTCAAATCGACACAAAACCGACACTCTTATTTCAGAGCCGAAAAAAGCGGGATTTTACCGAAAAACTTGATCAAGACAGCTTCATTGTGATTTATAGGCCACAGGTGCCGATTTGACATTTTAAATTTTGGTCATTGTGATTTGTTTGTTATTTGTTATTTGCGATTTGGAATTTTTCACCGAAACTTGAACCAAAGAGGTTCAACGTTCCCCTTCAGGGTTGAGGGATTGGAGCGATATAGGTTCAAAGGTTCACCGTTCACCGTTCAGCACTGCCTCTGGCCGGCGGCGGGGCGACCAGTTTGATCGAGAGAGAAACCGTGCCATCTTGGCGTAGTTTCATACGAGGGTTGAAGGATTGAAGTCCTACCTTGAACGCTGAACCCAGAACCCTGTATCCCGCCTGGCGGGAAACCGATCAGTCTACGTTTTATTAAACGTTAAGCGGTAAGAAAGGAAATTTGATGATATTCATCGGCGAATTCTTTCACCTGACCAACCAAGAGGAAATTGAAGAACGAGATCGAAGACACGGCGAGTTCAACTTAATCATCGACGCCCCGGATACCCAATCCGCCATAAACAAGTTCCGCCGGAGAATCGCCGAATTTCGCCAAAAAAGCGAATTTTTTGAGGGCGATTGCAAGATTTTTTTTATACGTCTGATGGAGTTTGAAAATTTTCCTCAATCCAGGGCACTGATGCTGAATTACAAATCGACCGCCGGCGACCCTCTTGTGCCGTTTATCGGCTGCACCATACCATCTGATCAAACCGATGCCTGTCGGATTTACAACTGGAAGGACAACGCGCCGGAAATAGACGGCCGCAATGAAAATCTATTCATCGAGTTCAAGGGGGATATCAAGCAGATCGACTAGGTGAAGGTCTCGGTCGTGTCCATCCGTATGATTCATAAATGTCAAATACCACCCCTAAAAGGGGGCCGTTTTGATATTCATTTTCACCGCAGAGACGCTGAGCACGCTGAGGACTTGGTTAATTTTTTGCTTTCCGCTGAGACGGGCCTGACTCGTCTGAGCCCGCCTGCCTCTCAGGCATTGCGGGCGGGCGAGAGCGATGGCGGACAGGGGGCGGAAAGCAAAAATCAGCCGCCTTTAGGGGCTTCAACTGGCTACTGTCAATAAGATACCATCATAAGTGGTTTGTTTGTCTATCGAAGCTGAAAGCTTTTCCTTTGCCATCCTCTAAACGGCAAAAGAAAAATAATATTTTCTCTGCGATCTTTGCGCCTGGGCGAAGCCCCGCAGATAACGGGATAGGCTGGGCGGTTTATACTCACTTACCTACCCGCAGGGCATAGCTTGGACCATCCCGCCTGACTCAGCGGGAAGGTTTAAGGGATTAAATAAAAGACAGAGGGAGGGGGCCATTGCGGATGCGCCTTATCTTTTCTGCGCTCTTGAACCGCTTTCGGACATGTTTTGGAGGAGCATCTCTTTGAGTTTCAGGTGAAAATCCTCCGGTACGGGGTCGTCGGCCAATCCCTTGCACAGCTTGACCGTTTTTTTGAGTGTCGCCAGGCAATACTTGCAGGATACACACCCGTCGATATGCGTTTTGAGTTGCCTGCGGGTCAGTTGATCCAGTTCGCCGTCGATGTACTCGGACAACTTCTCAAACATCGCCACACAGTGCTTCGGGTCGTGTTCGTCAGGCACCATGTTCAAAGTATCCTTTTAATATGTCCCTCAGGTAAAGGCGCGCCCGGTGGAGCCTGACCTTCACGTTGGACTCCCCGATGTTGAGTATTTGAGCGGTTTCGGCCGTGGAAAATCCTTCTACGTCCCGCAGGATCATGACCACTCGGTATTTTTTCGGCAGCGAGATGATGGCTTCCTGCAGCATTATCGAAAGCTCCTCGTTTAAAAGCTTTTCGAGGGGCAGTTGGGCCCAATTCGGTATGCCGTCAGGCATCGGCGCATCTTCTTTGGGCAGGAACTCTTCCAAAGAAAGTTCGCGATCCGGAGCAAATTTGGATTTTCTGCGCTTTTTGATGCAAATGCTAGCGGCAATCCTGTAAAGCCAGTTCTTGAATTTTGTTTCGTATCTAAAGTCCTTGAGATATTTAAAGACGTTTAAGAATGTCTCTTGGACCATATCTTCGGCATCGCGCGTGTCACCGCACATCCGCAACCCGAAGTTGTAGAGTTTATTCTCGTAACGCTTAACGAGATCCTGAAACAAATCATGCCGGCCCGCATTGATGGCCTCAACGAGTTCGGTGTCGCTATCCTCGATCTTTTTCCGTTTCCGGTTGGATGTCATGACCCTTTTTTCTTGTCACCTGACAAGCGTCACTCATTCAGGTGGATATTCCCATTTTCGGTAGAATGACAGCTTGCAACAAAATCCATACGCCGATTACTAATAACAAAATCAGCATTTCTATCATAGCCTCAGCTCCTTATAAGTAAGTAGTTGCACATGGGATGTCCACTCCTATTTTTGGCTCAAAAGCTTGGAACGAGACGATAGCGTATCCGCACCTTAATTTACCGGAAAAAGAACTGCCCATAGTGAACCTAAAGTGCCTGTTCGGTTACAAATATTATATGTCAGGAAAACTTGGCCCTGTACAGTCGCAGGCTGTTGCTGACAACCGAAATGCTGCTGAAGGCCATCGCCAGTGCCGCCATGATTGGGTGAAGCTGCCGCAGAAAATGGGGTAGGCTGTCAAATGGATTGAGAACCCCTGCGGCGATGGGGATAAGAACCACGTTGTAGCCAAAGGCCCAGAAAAGGTTTTCCTTAATCGTGCGCATGGTGGCCCGGCTGATTGCGATCGTGCGCGGCACGCCGGTCAGGCTGCCGCTCGACAAGATGACATCGGCCGTTTCGATGGCCACATCCGTCCCGGTCCCGATAGCCAGACCGACATCGGCCTGAGCGAGCGCCGGCGCGTCGTTGATGCCGTCACCCACCATGCCGACCTTCCGCCCCTCCGCCTGCAGCGCACTGATCTTGGTCGATTTTTCGTCGGGTTTGACCTCCGCGACGACCTCATCGATGCCGACCTGCTCGGCAATCGATCGGGCGGTTTCCGGATTGTCGCCCGTTAACATGACAACTTTCAGTTTTTCTCGATGCAGCGCCGCAATGGCGGATTTGGACTCGGGTTTCAAAGTATCGGCAACGGCGATCAAACCGCAAAGGACTTCATCACTGACCACCACCATTACGGTTTTGCCTTGCGACTGCAGTGCCTTGATGTAGCCCTGCGCCGGTTGGAGATCGACCCCCTGTTCTTCAAACCACTTGGGTTTGCCAACTTTAACCGGCCTGTCGTGCACCAGCGCCTGCACACCCATTCCGCCGGTTGCCTTGAATTCGGCCGGTTCTTCAAGCGCAATTTCTCTCGAGCGGGCCGCGTTCACAATCGCCTTACCCACCGGATGCTCCGAGCCCCGTTCGACCGCGGCGCTCATTTCAAGCAGGCGGTCCTCATCGCCGGCCACGGCATCGAAGGCCACCAGATCCGAGACCGTGGGTTTGCCGAGCGTGATCGTGCCGGTCTTGTCGAGCACGATCGTGTCGAGCTTGGTCGCCATTTCGAGTGCCGCGCTGTTTTTGAACAAAATGCCGTTCTCAGCCCCTTTTCCGGTTCCGGCCATGATGGCCGTGGGTGTGGCCAAGCCCAGCGCACAGGGGCAGGCGATCACCAGCACCGCAACCAGCCGGATCATGGCAGGTACGAAATCACCCGTGGCAATCCACCACACCGCAAAAACGACAAACGCAATCCCGATAACCGCGGGTACGAACACTGCGGCCACCCGGTCCGCGATAGCCTGGATCGGCGCTTTGCTGCCTTGGGCTTCCTGAACCAGACGGATGATCTGGGCCAGCACCGTTTCCCGCCCCACCCGGGTGGCGGTGAACCGGAGTAAGCCTTCGCCGTTTATCGTGCCGCCGACCACCATGTCGCCGGCCTGCTTGTCGACCGGCAGGGATTCGCCGGTCAGCATCGATTCGTCCACGGCGGATTCACCGGCCAGAACGATGCCGTCCACCGGAATCCGCTCCCCAGGCCTCACGATAACCGTGTCCCCGACAATCACACGCGTAATCGGTATCTCTATCTCAGTCCCGTCGCGCATGACCGCGGCGTTTTTGGGCCGCAGCCCGATAAGTTTACGAATGGCACCACCGGTACGGCCTTTCGTGCGCGACTCGAGCATTTTACCCAGCTTGATCAGGGTGATAATCACCGCGGAGGTTTCAAAATAGACGTGCGTTCCAAATCCGGGAATCAACAGAACCGCCAGTGAATAGAAATAGGCCACCGATGACCCCATCGCGACCAGAACGTCCATGTTGGCACTCTTGTTGGCCAAGCTTTTCAGTCCGCCCGTGTAATAGTCCCACCCGGTGTAGAACTGCACCGGCGTGGCCAGGGCGAAAAAAAACCAGTTCATCCAGCCGGCATGGCTCCAGGCACCGATGAGGCCGAAGTCCCTCGCCATGCTCAGAACGAACAATGGCAGGGCAAAGACGACACCGACAATAAATTTGTGCGTTTGATCCCGAATCTCTGCATCCCGGGCCTGCTGTTCGGCGTCTTCCGCGTCCAATCCCTCAATCGGGGCAATGGCGCCGTAACCGGCTTTTTCGACGGCCGTAATCATGTCCTCGATGCCGGCGACTCCCGGGATGTAGGTTACATGGGCACGTTCGGAGGCGAAGTTGACCGCCGCTGAGAGCACGCCCGGAACTTTTTTGTTCAGGGTCCGTTCGATGTTCATAGCGCAGTTGGCGCAGGTCATTCCCGTCACCGGAAATTCAATTTTGGCCGTGCCGATTCCGTAACCCGTTTTTTCGATTTTTTTGACCAGGTCTTCGATACCTAGTATTTGGGGATCGAAAGCCACTGCGGCCTTCTCGCTGGCAAAATTGACGTTCACCTCTGCGACGCCGTCCAACTTCTTAACGCCGCGTTCTATGTTTGCAGCGCAGTTGGCACAGGTCATTCCCGTAATCGGTAATGTTATTTTTTTTTCGTTCATGGGTTATTCCAGCCCGACAAACCACGGAAGTCAATGCACCAATCGCTGCCGAGCACGGTTTATCTACGGACGACAAACCAGGGATTGAGCAGGTCGGGCCGATTGTACTTCAGCGGTTCGCCGGTCTTGTAATCGAGCAGCTTGGCTCCGGCCATTTCGGCAACCGCCTGTCCGGCAGCCGTATCCCACTCGCAGGTCGGCCCGAGACGGGGATACATGTCCGCCAGACCCTCGGCCACCATACATATTTTCAGCGAGCTGCCGGCCGTAATGAGTTCGACATCACCGTGTTCCCGCCGCTTTTCTTCGACTAATTTTTTGAGATCAGGATTGGCATGCGACCGACTCCCCACGATAATAAAAGGTTTTTTAGGTCGTTTACCGGCCGGCAGCCGGGTCGCATTTTTCAGCAGCCTGCGAAGCGTTTTTTCAGGGTCGCGGTCGTTGCCGCTGATTCTATTGGATCCGTCAGTACCCAATGGGTTGTCTAATCTATAAGCACCGAGATTACCGGCAGCAAAGTAGAGCCGGTCTTTTACCGGGACATAGACGACGCCTAATTTAGGTAGACCGTATTCGACCAGAGCGATATTGACCGTGAACTCATCGTTGCGCTTGATGAATTCCTTGGTACCGTCCAGCGGATCGATAATCCAGAGCCGCTCCCAGGTTTTTCGGTCTTTGTAGGGCATTTCACGCCCTTCTTCACTGAGGATAGGGATGTGAAAGCCTTTTAATGCAGCTATGAGCAGTTCGTGTGACTTTCGATCCGCGCGCGTCAACGGTGAGTTGTCGGCCTTGTGCTCCACCGCGAATTCCGAATGATACACATCCAGTATCACCTTTCCCGCCTCGAGAGCCGCTTCGATCGCTTTGACAAGAAACACGTTGTATCCGTTTGCCTTCATGG
>JBATHN010000651.1:0-9058 GCA_049666885.1 Desulfobacterales bacterium | reverse complement strand
CAATGGTTAACATTGTCGTAACTCCAAGTGAAAACGAAGAAGTATTTCCGTATGTTGTGATCGAAGCGATGTGCTCTGGAAGGCCAGTTGTGGGTTCTCGGATTGGGGGAATAACAGAACAGCTTGGCGATGGCAAACGAGGCCTTCTAGTCGATCCAGGAGACTCCATCGGTTTTGCTGAAGCAATATGTAAGTTGCTCGATGATCCTAACCTTGTAGATAAGTTTGTAATGTTTGGTAAAGAGTATGCTTCAAAATTTACAATCGCCCGACATGTAAACGCCCTAATAGAAGTTTACAGGAATATTTTAACACCTCTTTCTGGGAATTGGCAGAAATATGGAAATCTAAACTTACCCGAATAAACTGGCTTTAAGTAAAGCATTAGGGATGAATGGTGAACTGTTCAAAGCGGTATAAAAAATTTGAATTGTCTTCACTATTATCGAAAATGGACTGAGGTGTTTTCTATAACGGCTCATTTTTTTTCAGAATCGTCATTCTGCTATTTAGGCAATCGATTTCTCTGGGATAGGCGAATATTGGCGGAATAACAGGTCTTTTATCGAAGACAATTTCATATTGTTCATTTTTCTTCAGCAAGAATTCGAAGAAAGCACGTATATTTGGGTATAATTCACCGATATCGCCGCCATCTAAAAATCTATTATAATAGATTGAGTTTACGCTTATGAAATCAGGGTTATATATTTTCAAGAACTGTTTCGAATACATGAATATGAAATATTCTTCTTTATTGTAATTTTGAGTTAAAAGCGGGTTATCTTTTTTCAAAATAGATTTGAAAAGTCGACTTCTACCGCTTATAAACGGAAGTGGCAGAATTTTATAATTTTTATCTCTAATTTTATTCCAGTCAGGGCAATAAAAACTGTTGAGAATTGTGGAATTCGATTTAATATTGCTGGATACCCACTCAATTGCTTTCATCCTCGGATCATGGTTGAATCGGTAACCCACAAACAAACAACAACCAAAATTGTATACAAAAACCAATAATAATAGTGCAAGATATATTTTCTTGCTTTTTTTGTAAATACCGAATACCGGAGAGAATAAAATGATCAGATATGGAACGATAGGTAGAATAAATCTCGCTTCCTGCCTTGGGAAGGCGCCAAATTTTAAATAGTAAAGCAATAATATAGAAACGCAGAGAATCGTTAAAGATAGGCTAAAATTTTCATTATTTTCCTTAAAAGATCGAACATAACACACGAGTGAAAATACAACAAGTATAATTGCAGGCCATCCCAATAACTCTGTAAAAAAATAAAAGTATTCCAAATATGAGTGCTTACCTATGCTTCCGTCGTAAACAGGCGTCACGCGGTAGTAGAAAAGAAAGCCTGAAATAAATTTTTTATAATCTAAAACAGAATAGGGATGTGCAAGGATAAAACCGAAAATGACCATAGTCATTGAAACCAGAAAATGTTTTGCAAAGAGAGAACGAACAATTGCTGTAAATCTTAAAAGGGAAACTTTATTACGCAATAGGTGTGAAACCGGTATACAAACCCCGATGGCGAGTCCGTTATATTTTGTGGCAGTCGCAATGCCAGTTAGTATACCGGCAATAATGTAATACTTGAGTTTGTCATCTTTTGATATCTTCACACAGAATAGAAAAGTGAGGAGCATCCAAAAGGTTACCGGAATGTCAGAAGTTAAAAAATGAGCAAAGCTGAGGACACCTGCACTCGAGTAAAATAGAATAAGGGAGCACTTAGCTTCAAACTCGCCGACATTATTATAAACGATCAGATAGATTACATAGCCACATGATATAAACAAAAGAATAGTCAAAAGCCTCGAAAAGATTAACAGCAGTCGGTGGGTCTGGTAGGTTGTTAAATTTAAAGATTTAGATAGGATTCTTGCAGGAATCTCTGCAAAAAAATAATTAAAATATGCGTGAAGAGGGGGCTTTACGTAAGAGGCAGGCCTAAGCGGTTGGTCGCTGCGGGTAATTAATTTTCCTAATGCCATTTGATCGGGATTCCAGGATTCAACCAGGCCCCAGTTTATTCCGTACAAACAAACACAAAAAAACAACAAAACAGCAAAAGAAAGAAAGAAATTGATTCTTGCGCCTTTGCTGCTTTTGTAATTTGAAACGTTCACTTTAGACAAAAATGGCAAGTTGCATTAACTTCGATTGAATACAAATAGATGAGATAGTCTTCCCATCGATTTATTAATAGAAGTTTTTTTATGGGAACGGATGATCGGAATGTGCCCATCAAGATGAGTCACGTTGTCAAACTTTATAATTCTCCTTAGCTTGGGGCCGTGGGTTAAACCCCAATTCCCTCTCCGGGGAAGAGGCAGGGTGACGAGATAAATGAAATCAGCTTTGCTCCCTGAAGCCTGACGCAGGGGGTTTTATGAAATAGGCGCGACTTCTTGTGCCCCAAACTTTATGTATCGATTGGAAATCAGACCTTCAAATGTCTATAAACAATAATAATCAAGTACCAAGTGCGTAAGGTAGTGTCAACCTATCATTTTATTTCAGCGACACGCCGCATCAGACAAAAATAGGGGAAATCGCAGGTTGCACAATACATTATCAAAACACCACCGTAGACAAAATGGCCTTTGCACATATTTTACATGTATAATCGGTATCTTAGGTTTTTCGGACGCCGAGGAATATGGTCGATAGTGTCGTTAAGGGGAAGAAATACTTATGAAAATAAAATTTGATCTTAAAAAAACTGTTGAAAGTAATCCCTTTGAATGCTCTCACACTCGTTGCTGCGTTCAGCGCCGCCTTTTCGATGAACGAAACATCGCTTATGAATCAACTTGAAGGACTATATGCACACCAGGCGCTGGCACTTGCCAACCAGTGGTACCAGGAAAAGCAACCCGTAAAAACTCACATCACCTTTAAAGTGGTCGTTTTTGAATTTGAAAACGGCGAGGTTAAAATAATTGCTTTGCCTGACAAGGAGATGATGGTAGCCGTGGCCTCTTTTATAAAACGCACTCACAAATGAGGCGGTCACTACATGTCCTCCTGTCAGGGTAAATTGCCTCAAACTTCATTCAACGTCAAAGCAGTCGACCAATCAGGCAGTGTTGTTACGGCGATGCCCGTCTCCGCCTTAAAAAACAGATTTATTGAGCTCTGGTTGCCGAGGGACCGGACGATTAACATTCTGTTAAAGTGGCTTGGTGGCCTCGATGTCGGCTGAGGCCACATAATTTTCCGCGCCGCTTCCAGGGAACCAGCTGCTGACAAGACTCCGGCTGTGAGATTTGACCCGGATATGGATGTCCTTGAATCCGATTTCGGCCAGGATCTTCTCCAGGCTGTCTATCCGTTCGGCACCCGCGATGCACCCAGTGATCATGGCAGCTTGTTCGCCAAGCTGATCGGGCATATCGGCTGTCGCCACCACGTCGGATATGGCCAGCCGTCCCCCGGGCTGAAGAACCCGGTAGGCTTCTCTGAAAACCTTTTGCTTTTCCGGCGACAGATTGATGACGCAGTTGGACAAAATGACATTCACACTGCTGTCGGCCACCGGCAGGTGCTCGATTTCCCCCAAACGGAATTCGACGTTTTTTGAGCCCATTTTTTCAGCGTTCTGTCTCGCTTTGGCAAGCATCTCCGGTGTCATGTCCACACCGATGACGCGGCCCTTGCCCCCCCACTTTTTTAGCGGCAAGAAAACAGTCGAGCCCGCCGCCACTGCCCAAATCGAGAACAATTTCACCTTGCTTGAGGTTTCCGATGGCGGTCGGGTTACCGCAACCAAGCTCGAGATTGGCCCCATCGACAACTCCGCTGAGATCCTCTTTGGAATATCCCATTACATGGCTCATGAAATCAGCAATGTCTGTCGAAGAACCGCAACAGGAATTGGCAGGCCCTGTCTGGCATCCGCAGGGTCCTCCCCCCGCCGCCTGGGCATACCGATCTCTCACCATTTGCCGTATTTTTTCGGATTCATTTTCTTTCATTTTGATCTCCCTCAATGTTAATACGAATGGGTCACTGTAATTTTGAATTGCAGTACTTAGGGCTGCTACGATGCATGAAAATACCAAGGGTGTTAGCTCCGTTTAGCCGGTTTAGTCCCGTCGCGGCGGGATTGAGCCGGTTTTATGCTAACAGTTTTGAACCCAATCCGGCTCCACGACGCGACGAAACCACGGCCAGCGAACGCAAAAGGGCGACGGTGCCGAACAGCTCCAGTCCCACGACACCTTCCGGTTCCTCTTTTGTCCCCAGGCCAAAGAAATGCATCAGGTGCTCGGGAGTCAAATCCGAACCGACGAGCTGTGACTCGTTCAGCAGGCGCTTGACGCCGGTTTCCGATGGCTGGATGAAAATTTCCATGTATATTCCGATCTCCCGTTCCTGGAAGGGTCACTGCTGACGTATATTGGCTTTTAACAGAGCGAGCCCCTCCTCCCGAGCTTTCAGTATTTTCTTTAAATCGATCCCTTTCAATTCGTTTTTAATCAATATGTAATCACTCAATGCCTTCCGATACAGAAGATATTCATCTTTGGCGGAAATGTTCGGAATAACTTTCTCCGTATAGAGAAAGTCTTCGATCGATCGCTTCTTGCCGTTGTGGTTGCCTTCAGTCAGATCGACTCTGTGGTCACCGTAGATCAGGAAGCAATGCAGCATGGGAACATAGAGCAGCCCATATTTGTCAAGAATTTTATCCGCGCCCGTAACGATCTCCTCTATCATAGCGTAGATGCCGACCGCCTTTTCGATCGGCAGCCCCAATCCCGAAGCCAAGGTCGCTATGACCGCATGCTTGGTCGTACACGAGCCGAATTTTTCCTTGAACAGGATCATCAGGTCGTCTCGATCTGTATTGTACCCGTAAGGCAGTTCATGAACATAGCGACAAGCATCGATGAATCCATTGATACCCAAGCTCAGAAATTTGCCTGAGACGGGACCCGATGCTTTGATGACCTCATTCGGAAAAACCATAAACTTATCCATTTCATCTCCAGCGATTGATCATTTTTTGAGGTATGCATCTCGCAGGATCTCGATGGGATGCGAGACTGGATGCGGCAGCAACTGGTTGAACTGCAGCCGGCAGCTGAGGCAGTCGGTGACGATCCGGTCCGGATCGATCTCACGGATCTTGTCCATCAGGCGGCGGCCCAGTTGAATGGACGGCTCGTGGAACTCCCGCTTGAACCCCATGATGCCGGCCATGCCGCAGCAGTAAAAGTGCCCGTCGATGGATTCCAGCTGAATGCCGGGTATTCGGCCCAGTTGTTCCATATACGGACGACCGATTTTCTGCTCTCGACCGTGGCAGGGTGGGAAGTAGAGCATGCGGCCGGTTACGGTATTCGCAGGAGGATCGAGTTCCCCGGCGCACTGTAAACGCTTTAGGTATTCGCCAAGGTCGAACGTGTGCTCCGCCACACGGATGCGGTCCCGGGCGCTGAAATTGGAGAAATAGCCCTCGTCTTTGAGGATGCTGCCGTAAATCGATTTTTGAAGCACGACGAATCCGTTTTCCTTACGCCCGTCGAGCAGATCCTTGCCGGCCGGCACTTTCAAACGGCTTGCTTCGCTTCCCACCGATGCCTGGTATTCCGCCGAGTAATAGGCGCCTTCCTTTAATATGGTCTTTAACATGAACCCGCAGGTGGGGCAGGAGCAGACAATGCCGTAGCCGTCCTTGACGGCATCCGTCAACTGCCTGAGATTAGAGCCTACAAATTCCAGCGTCAGCTTCCGGTCACCCTCCAGCAGGCTCGGCATGCCGCAGCACTTCTGTTCCGGTACGTAGACATCGATCCCGACTGCCTGAAGGAGCGACACCGCTGCACGCGGTACCTCCGGGAACAGGAAACGGGCGGTGCATCCGGCAAAGTATGCGACTTTACGCTTATTTGCCGGGTTTCTCTTGATATTCAAACGGCGTTTTTGAGCCCAGCGGATAAAATTCGTGGGAGGGAATTCTGGAAATTTACGTTCCGCGTGTATACCGGTTGCGCTTTTAAGCAGGTTGCCGGTGGGTCTATTGCGCAACAACGCATTGAAAAGCCGCGGGAGCGTGCCGCAGATTTTCCCGATACGTTCCACATCTTCGATAGTGCGCACGCCGAATTTCAATCCGTCGCGTTCGATGAACTGCGTTTTGGCCTCGATGACGTCGGCTCGGATGTTCGGGCACGGACAAAGCACACAGAAATTGCAAAGGTCCACCAGTCGGCGCAGCGCGTCGGCCGAGATCGCTTCGCCGGATGCCTGCTCCTGATCCCACAGCCGGTATAGTTCGGGGAAAAACAGGCAATCGGCATCCATAAGGTGGCTGCATACGTCGCAGTCCGTGCAGGCGTCTACCACCTCTCGAATCTTTTTCTCCGGTTCGAAACTTTCTACTCTTTTCCTCATCTCGCCGTCAGGGCTCCAGTACGGATTTGACAATCATCGCACGACGCCAGACAAAGGGATGGTCACCACCGAATGCACACTTCTGCCCGTCTGAATAATGCTGGTTTCCATAAGACGTAAGGTCCGCCATACATCTGAACAGCGGCAAGGAAGGCAAATGGATGGAAGTAAGTCTTTGATCAATATCCGCCCCCTTTGGGCACGCCGAGCTTCTCGAAGGTGGCAACAATACTCTTTTTGTCTAAAAAACCCACGTGACGTTCGACCTCCCGGCCCGTCTTGTCGTAGAAAATTTGGGTCGGAATAGCCCGGATGCCAAAGCGATCCACCTGTTCCCGATGTTCCCAGACATCGATGAAGACAATGGAAGCGCGTCCGGCATATTCTTTTTTCAGTTCCTCGATAATGGGTGCCATCATCTTGCAGGGGATGCACTTGTTCGCGCCAAGATCCACCAT
Organism: Desulfobacterales bacterium; assembly: GCA_049666885.1. Classification (GTDB taxonomy): domain Bacteria; phylum Desulfobacterota; class Desulfobacteria; order Desulfobacterales; family SG8-13; genus JARFQH01. The sequence goes on along the minus strand of JBATHN010000651.1, from coordinate 2,176 downwards.
GGTAACCAGACCCGGAGTGGGAATCTGCAGAGTGACGGTTGTCTGGGAATCTCCTGCAAACGCCGGTACCCCTGCCCAAGCGGCAAGCATCGTCAAAATAAAAAACAAGCGGTTCGATTTTTTCATCGATCTCCCTTCACTTTTCGGTTTCCTTCCTGTATGCACTTTCACAAGTCGTCAGACCGGTATCAACAACATCGGTATCCGGCAACCACCGGAAAAACCGAGCTTCAAAGTGGATGCGCCGTCCGTAAAAACGGTGGTAATTCGCTTCGCTCAAGGCTCGCACGTCACATGGCAAACGCCGGTGGGAGTTTCCACCGCATAGTGAAAGTACTTGCGCTTGAACCATAGGGCAACGTTCACCAGGGAGATGAGGACTGGCACTTCCACCAGCGGGCCGATCACGGCGGCAAATGCCTGCCCCGAATCCAGGCCGAAGACAGCCACGGCCACGGCGATGGCCAGCTCGAAGTTGTTGGAAGCTGCTGTGAAGGATAATGTGGTGGCCTGCTCATAGGTCGCCCTGACCTTCATGGAAAGCCAGAAAGAAACGAAAAACATAATCACGAAATAGATGCACAAGGGGATGGCCACGCGCACCACATCCAAGGGCAGTTGAACGATGTATTCCCCTTTGAGGGAGAACATCACCAGGATGGTGAAGAGCAGCGCAATCAGGGTAATGGGGCTGATCTTGGGAATGAATTGCGTTTCATAGCGCTCGACCCCCACGGTTTTCAGCCCGATCAACCGCGAAAGCACGCCGGCGATAAAGGGAATGCCTAGATAGATTAAAACGCTTTCGGCAATCTGGCCGATGGAGATATTCACCACCATGCCTTCCAGTCCCATCCAGCGGGGCAGCACGGTGATGAAGATGTAGGCGTAGACCGAAAAAAGGAGCACTTGGAAGATGGAGTTGAAGGCCACCAGGCCCGCGCAATACTCGCGGTCGCCGCTGGCCAGATCGTTCCAGACGATCACCATGGCGATGCAGCGCGCCAGGCCGATAAGAATCAACCCCACCATGTACTCCTGGTGCCCGGACAAGAAAGCGATGGCCAACAGGAACATCAGTATCGGACCGATGATCCAGTTTTGCACCAGGGACAAGGCCAGTACCTTGACGTCGCGGAACACGAAGCCCAGTTTTTCATATTTCACCTTGGCCAGGGGCGGGTACATCATCAGAATCAGGCCAATGGCGATGGGGATGTTGGTGGTGCCCTCGGAAAAGAGGTTGATGAAATTCTTGATCTCCGGAAACAGATAACCGCCTCCAACGCCCACAAACATGGCCAGAAAAATCCACAGGGTGAGAAAGCGGTCCAGAAAACTTAACTTACGTATGGTTGAGTCGGTCATACGTCCTCCTTAATTATGTGGAACAAACTGGTCGGTTTCATGGATGGCGTCCGGCAGACGCTCTGCGAGGGACCCGCTTCTCGCTTTCAAATGTTTTTCGCATTCATGCAGCAGAACGGGGTTGTCTGCTGCACAGGATTTCCGGATCGATTTTCAGGATCTCTTCCAGGCGCAGGTTGTCCTGCGTATATCGTGGGCTGTCGACAAGGGAACTAAAAACCCATTCCAACGCAGCGGTGATCTGTCCCGGCGCATCCTCTCCGGATAGACGATAATACATCCACCGGCCCGCTTTCCGGCTGTTGATCAGGCGCGCATTCCTGAGGATGGACAGATGTTTGGAAACTGTCGAAGGTGCAAGGCCGAGCAGTTCGATCAACTGACACACACACAGTTCTCGCCCCTGCAGTGCCCCCAATATTCGAATCCGGGTTTCGTCGGCCAGTGCTTTGGTGGTTCTGACAAGGTGTCTCATGGCATCAATACTATATTTCGCTAATTAACGAAGTATCATGTTTATATTTTCACCTGGCACATGTCAAGCTGAAGTTAATGCCGGCTGGAAAAATGGATCCATTTCTTGCGCAGTCGCCCTATAGTTGAAATGTGTGCAGTTTTCGTTCGTAAGAGATAGAAAAACTCGCCCTAAGGGCTCGCTCAAAAATAGCCTAACATTTTGAATCATCGTCAAACTTTACGGTTATCAGCGTCATATCGTCCTCGGCCGGCAAGCCCCGGCAACATTCGCCGACCTTTCTTTTTATGACTTCAGAAATGGACACCGCATTTTCATGCCGATGCCTCCGAA
>JBATHN010000650.1:0-6989 GCA_049666885.1 Desulfobacterales bacterium | reverse complement strand
ATTGAGAAAAATACTTCCGAAGATAAAACACTTGTTTCATAAAAATATATTACCAAAATGTCACACCGGTATTTCATCCTCCCTGTTTAAATGACTATTCAAATTTGCATAGTTCTTGCAGATCGCCGATCGACACCTGCCGATTGCTGAGTGTTTAGACTGATATTGTTACTCCGAACACCGAAGGCTAATAGCTGTATACTCTCTCTATAATTACTACTCTGGCTTGTGTGAAAGGCCACGGCCCGATCGGTTCTTTCCCACCTGCACGAGAGAGAGCGTGCGCTTAGTGCGTGTTCTCTCTTCTTAAAACGGTTTCGCAGTTCACTGATCTAAAGCCGTCAATCTGTCGGGAGATTCAATCTCCCTAATGTGCGAAAAATTTTCCTTCGCTGAAAACGTGCCCTAAGGAAATGTGCGGCCATACTGCGGTCACTGTCGTTGCGGTTTGAGCCTATTTTTTTACGCATAAGATCAAAGTTTTCTTCCAAATGCGGTGGCGTCATTAACCAACAGTCTTAGAAATCCTGGCGCATCGAAACCATTTATTCTGATTTCTATAGGGGGGACATTTACGCATGTTAAAGAGACCGGCTTTATCAATCCTTGTCACGCTTTTGACCGGCTCAGCAATTTTAATTATCTTCCACACACAAAATCTCGACCTTCTTTCCTCGGCCAGTTCCACACACATCAAAAGAATAACTTACCGTTTTGTTATTCAAAATACATCAAACCACATCGTTGACCGGGCAGAGCTTTGGGTGAACACGCCGGTAACGGCAACATCAACTCAACGCGTCACGAAAATAATGTCTTCTCATCTTTACGATGTTGAAGGAGATGGCATCGGCAATCGTATTTTTCACTACACTTTCGATAATCTGCCTCCTTATGCATCCAGAGTCATCACCATAAGGGCAGATCTGCTGATGCGTGAGCGACCGCTGAGAAGCGTCCGAGTAAACAACGAGGACTATCTCGCTGAAGAACCGTTTATTGAAATCGATGACCCTCAGATTCGTCACATTGCTCTGTCCCTGAAGGCAGGAAATTCGCTGGCTACTGCAGAAAAGATATTTCACTGGATAAAAGACAACATCCGTTACGTTGGCTACGTCAAAAAAAATCGCGGCGCCAGGCATGCCTTGCAAGCGAAACAGGGCGACTGCACGGAATTGATGTACCTCTTTGTTGCCCTGTGCCGTGCTGCGGGCGTGCCGGCTCGTGGCATAGCCGGCTACCATTGCCGGGAGAACGCCGCTCTCGATCCGTCGCAGTATCACAACTGGGCCGAATTTTATGCCGAGGGCTGCTGGCGGCTCAGCGATCCTCAAAAAAGGGTCTTCATGCAGCAGGCCGCCGACTACGTCGCCCTCCGGGTTATCCGCCGCTTACCCGAGGCACAGGCATTTGATTTCGATCGTTTTAGGGTGACGGGCGAGGGTGTGACGGTTTGCAATCGCTCCTGAAGCGCGCACATTGTCGACTTTAATTATACGGAGGAAAGAGATGGGGAAGCGTCTCATCGGGAAGAAGTCCTGCAGGTTTTTCGTGTCATGCGGCGCGGCCCTTGTGGCCGGTATCAGCCTGTTTCTATCGGCCCACCTGGCTGCGGAGGCTGCCGATACTGTGTGTGCCCAGGTCAAGATCGAGGTCAAGCAGGAGTTGACCTTGGAGCGGCAAGCCTTCGACGCCCACATGCGCATCAACAACGGCCTTTCACACATTTCGCTTGAAGATATCGAAATCGAGGTGTCGCTCGCCGATGATGTGGGCAACCCGGTGCCGGCCAGCTCAGATCCGGGCAACACCGAGGCTTTTTTTTTCATCCGGCTGGATTCTATGGAGAACATAGATGCCGTAGACGGCTCCGGCAGCATTGGTCCCGCCACTTCGGCCGATATCCACTGGCTGATCATTCCAGCCCCCGGCTCCTCCAACGGCCTGCAGCAGGGTAAGCTCTACTACATAGGGGCCAAGCTCACCTACACCATCGGCGGCGAGGAAAATGTCACTGAGGTGACCCCGGATTACATCTTCGTTAAGCCGTTGCCCGACCTGGCGCTCGACTATTTTTTGCCCCGGGAGGTTTACGGCGACGACGCCTTTACCCCGGAAGTCGAATCGCCGGTGCCTTTTTCCTTGGGCGTGCGGGTCAAAAACATCGGCAACGGTACGGTTAGAAACCTCAAGATCGATTCGGCCCAGTCGAAAATCGTCGAAAATACGCAGGGGCTTTTAATCGGATTTTCCATCGATGGCAGCGAAGTCAACGGCAGAACCGCAAACACCAGCTTGCTGGTGGACTTTGGAAATATCGAGCCTGCAAACGCGGCAACAGCCCGCTGGATAATGACCTGCACCCTTTCGGGTCAGTTCATCTCTTTCGATGCCTGGGTTTCGCATTCAGATGAATTGGGCGGAGAGTTGACCTCACTGATTAAACAGGAAAACACTCGCACCCACACCCTGTTGCGCGACGTGCTGGTTGATCTGCCCGGCCGGGATACCGTGCGGGATTTTCTGGTCCACGACGAGGACGTCTACCGGGTATACGAAACCGACAGCGCCGACACGGAGATCTGGGACCAGTCGGGCGCGAGCACCCTCGCGTTTGCCAACCAAGACGGCTCGCGTCTGCGCTATGCGCTGACCACACCGGTGACACCAGGGTTTATGTTCGTCAAGCTGCCGGACCCCAACCGCGGGCAGAAGGTGATCGCCGAGGCCGTGCGCAGCGACGGCAAGACAATCAGGAAGGAAAATATCTGGCTTTCCAAGACCCGTAACGGTCAGGGCTGGGACCACTTCATCAACCTGTTTGACATCAACACTACCGGGACTTACAGCGTCGCGCTGGATGATTCGACGGTCCTGCCCCAGCCGCCGGTAATCGAACTCATTTCCGACCGCAGCGGCGTCGAGAATCAGGGCCTTTCTTTCATAGTCACGGCCAACGACCCCAACGGCACCATACCGGCGCTTGCGGCCGAACAGCTGCCGGCCGGGGCGGTTCTGTCCGACCAGGGGAGCGGCACAGCCGTTTTCAGCTGGACGCCTTTCGTGGGCCAGGCCGGACGCTACGAGGTGGTCTTCACGGCCACAGATGGCGCACTGACCGCCTCACGGCGGGTGGTGCTCATCATCAACTCCGTGCTCGACAGCGACGGCGACGGCCTGCTCGACGCCTGGGAGTTGGAGACGTTCGGCAGCCTATCGCGCGATGGCAGCGGCGACTATGACGGCGACGGTATTTCCGATCTCGAAGAGTTTCTACTCGGCTCCGACCCCACCATCGGCGATCACGCGCCCACCGTGCCGGTGATCCAGGAACCGGTGGACGGGTCCGAGGTGGTGTTCCTGCAGCCGCAGCTGGTGGTGGTCAACAGCAGCGACGAGGACGGGGACAGCCTCACTTACCAATTCGAGCTATACACCGATCCGGGCTACAGCGAGCCGGTAGCGAGTGAAGCGGGCGTGCCGCAGGAGGCCGAAACCACGAGCTGGACGGTGCCGGTGGAACTGGCCGAAAACCTCCATTATTACTGGCGTGTTCGTGCCACTGACGGGTACAGCTTCAGCCTGTGGGTCTACGGCACGTTTGTGGTCAACAGTATCAACGAGTCACCCAGGGCGTTTTTGATCAGCCACCCGCGCGACGGTGCTTCGGTCGACACCGTTCGCCCTTTGCTGGAAGTGACCAACAGCCGTGATTCGGACCCGGGCTTTCTGACTTACGGCTTCGAGGTCTATGCAGTCAGTGACCTGACCGTTCCGGTGGTCTCGGTGGCCGGCATCCCAGCCGGTGCGTTGGGTACCACCGCCTGGCAACTGGAAACAGATCTTATCGACGGTGCGACTTACTACTGGCGGGCGATAGCTTCCGATGAGCTCGATGTCCGGTCGGAAACCGCGGTGGGCGCTTTTACGGTCGACATATTTCATCCGTCGCCCTCGGCCCCTGAGATTGTTGCACCCCAGGCGAGTGTGGAAATTGCTGCGACGGATCTCGAGCTTACGGTTGCCAACGTGAGCCACAGCTCGGCCGTCGCGTACTTCTTCGAGCTGGACATTGCAGAAACCTTCGACAGCCCTATGAAGAGGGCTTCTGAGGCGATTTACTCCGGGGCGGGAGGCATCACCGCCTGGCCGGTTGCGGGTCTCACCGAAAATACGCGCTATTTATGGCGGGTCAGAGTCGGCGACGGCGCAGCCGACAGCGTCTGGTCCACGGGCGACTTTTTTGTCAGTGCGATCAACGAAACGCCGCCTACCCCCACTGTGCACAACCCCGGCGACTGTGCCTGGGTGAGCGAACTGACGCCTAAACTCGTCGTCAATCCGACTATCGATCCGGACGGCGACAGCCTCACATATCGATTCGAGGTGTACATCGACCAGGCCCTGGCGAATCTGGCCTGCCAGGGAGTTTCCACTTCAAGCAGCTGGAGCGTTCCGGTCGAGCTGGCCGACAACACGCACTACTTCTGGCGTGCACGGGCCGAAGACGAACACGGCGCACTCGGCGACTGGACGATCGCCTCCCCGTTCTTCGTGCACTCCACAGGCCCCAACGAAGCACCCCGGATCAGCATCCTTTTGCCGGCCGAGCCGGTTGCAACCAACGCCGCCAGTCTGCTGATTCAATGGGATGACAGCGATCCGGACAGCAGTGCGCGGATCGCTCTTTACTACGACAACGACGCTGAGGGTGCCGACGGCAGTCTCATTGCCGAGAACCTGGCAGAAGACCCGGACGGCGCGGCCGATAGCTACAGCTGGGACATCACCGCTATTGAAGGCACCTTCCACCTGTATGCGAGCATTACCGACGAGCAAAACAGCACAACGGCGTATGGCACGGTACCGGTGACCATCGACCGCACACGACCGGAGATCACTCTCTCTCCTCCCGGCGGAAGTTATTCCACTACACGGAGCGTGACGCTCTCGACCGACGAGGCCGCCGAGATCTACTACACCCTGGACGGCAGCGAGCCGACCACGGCCGCAACGCTCTACGGCGCCCCAATCGAGATTGCGGTGAGCACCACCCTGAAATGTATTGCCGTGGATTCCGCCGGCAACCTCGGACCGGTTATATCCGAGGCCTATGCCATCGAACCCGACCGCCTTGCGATCAACGTGGGCACCGACAAGGGCAGGGTGCTCTCCGGCCTAAAGATATACGTATTTACCGCTGCCGGATCGTATACCGGTAAATCCGGCATCACCGATGCCGCCGGCAAGGCGGCCTTCACTCCCGCCGATTTCACGGCCGGTGACTACAAGATACGGGTAGACTATCTGGGCAACCGGTTTTGGTCGGCGCCATTTTCGCTGCCGGAAGACTTAAAGACGGACGTTGTCATAGATGAGGAATCCGCCGAGGTGACGGTGCGCTTCGCCGGTGGTGAGGCCGAAGGTGTCAAGGTTTACCTCTTTACAGCCAGCGGTGGATACCTGGGAACTTATCAAATCACCGATCAACATGGCAAAGTCTCATTTATCCTGCCTATTGGAATGGCCTATTCTTTCCGGACCGATATTCTCGGCAGCCAGTACTGGAGCCTTTCGAACACCATCGTCGCTGGCGGCGTCAACCAGTTGGCCTTAGATGCCGGCGGCGGCCGCTACCAGATTACCCTGATGGAAAAGACGGAAACCCCCATGCCGGGGGTCAGGCTCTACTTGTTCAATCAGGCCGGCAGTTACCTTGGACGCTATCGCACTACTATGCCCGATGGCACGGCCGAGTTCGAGGTTCCGGCCGGGACTTACAAGGCGCGGGCCGATTACCTCGGCTACCAGTTCTGGAGCGACAATACAGCGGTCACAACCGACACCGCCGTCGCTTTCGAAATCCCACACCGGGATGTGACCGTCACCGTCAACAGCATCTATCAGGGCGCGGTCGACCCGCTTGAGGGGCTCAAGGCTTACCTCTTCACCGAAGCCGGCGTCTACCAAAACTTATTTAAGACAACCGACATCGGCGGGAAACTTACCTATCACCTGCCGCAGAAGCCTTACAAAGTGCGCGCCGACCATCTCAGTCGGCAGTACTGGAGCGATGCGTTTGTTTGGGACGATCCGACCCTTTTTGTGGAGCCGGTTATCCCAATTGCCATGGCCGATGCCGACGTTACCGTAACCGGCGGCGGCTTTCCGCTGGCCGGTAAGCCGGTCTATGTTTACACAACCACCGGCGCCTACCTGGGGCTCCATCAAACCACCACTGTCGACGGCCAAGTCTACTTCCGTTTACCGGAGGGCGACTATAACTTCCGAGCCGATCACCAGGGAGGCCATTACTGGAGCGGGGATAAACCACTGGTCGCTCACCAAGTCAGCCCTGTGGACATCTCTACCGGTGGTGGCAGCTTCACGGTCACGGTTTCTCGCGGCGGCGGCGTGCCGCTGAGCGGGTTGAAGTGTTACGTTTTCGGTGTCCAGGGCACCTACCTCGGCCTTTACGGGTCAACCGATGCCGCAGGCCGGGTTGCATTCGATCTGTCCGACGGCAGCTACCGGTTTCGGATCGACTATCTGGGTGACCAGTTCTGGACTGCAGCAGCGACGGTACCCGACATGCTTTCAATCGATCTTAACATCCCGCATGAGACGGCCGAGGTGGCGGTGGAAACCGGTTATGGGCCGCCTGAAGGCGTGCGTGTCTACCTGTTTGCCGAGAGCGGGGCTTACCTCGGGCTTTACCGGCAGACCGATGCGGCCGGCGGTGCGGTTTTCGACCGCCCGGTGGGCCGCAAGTATAAGTTCCGGGCCGATATCCTCAACAGTCGGTACTGGAGCGGCCTTGCCGAAATTACCAGCGGGTCGTTCAATTCCGTCCCCATCCTTGCCGGGGGTGGCCGTCTGCGGGCCGCGGTGCAGGAGGGGGATGCCATGCCCTTGCCTGGAGTGCCGGTCTATCTTTACAGCACCGATGGCCGCTATCTGGGTTTGACTTTGTTAACCGACGCGGC
>JBATHN010000649.1:0-4277 GCA_049666885.1 Desulfobacterales bacterium | reverse complement strand
AAAAATCGCCGAAGCGTTTGAGAAAATGGATGCAGCCTCTCAAATCGGTGCTATAGGCTTCAACTTAAACTAATCGTTTCCAGGATCAGGGTTTAGGGTTCAAAGGTTATAAAATGCTGATTTTCGGAACTTTATATGCCATTGTTTGGATTGGCCACTTTAACCCATTGGGTGAAACGGTTTTTTATACACCATAAAGCCAGAATTATTCAGATATAAGCAGTTAAGGGCTTTTCAACCCAGAACGTTGTACCCTGAACCGCTTAACCCAGATTCAAGATAAATATTTTGGCAATATCAGAGGAAGAAGGCTGTATTTGTAATACGCCGGCGACTTATAACGCAATCCAAAACCTTTATCTTAAAGCCTATAGATGACCCAAATCTCAAATCTTCTTAGCCCAAGGAAATCGTTCGATGATGCGAAAACAACTGGTGACTGTATTGACGTGTTTGATGATGTCGGTGCTGGGTGCTCGGGCGGAGGATGCAGCCACCCGGCAGGAGATCGATCAGCTCAAGCAGCGGATCGAGGAACTTGAAAAGAAGCAGGAAGAAGATGAGGAAGAGTTCGGCAAGCTGTCCGATCTGGCCAAGTACGTGTCCATCGGCGGGGTCCTGTCCGGTGCTTACCAGTACGAATGGGTCAGCGGCCCCTCTGACCCTGGTGACCTGGGCCGCGGAGCGGTTGCGTTTCAACCGGAAGTCAGTATCACCCCCACTGAGAACGACGAGATTTTCTTCCTGTTCGGCTTTGCCGCCGGCAACGGTCTTCCTGGTGTCACCCCTTTCATCCTGGCGCCTTGGGCGGCCGGCCTGGAAGACGATGTCAAGGACATCAACGGCCGCAACCGGGACTACCTGCTGCAAGCCTGGTACAAGCACACCTTTGCCTTCAGCGAAGACCACTCGCTGGGGTTGACCGGTGGTATTATCGACGCTACGAATTACCTGGACGACAACGCCTACGCCTGCGACGAGTATACCCAGTTCATGAACGAGGCCTTGGTCAATGCCTCCAATGGGATTCTCCCTTCATGGGATATCGGCGGCGCCCTGGAGTGGGACTACGGCCGATTCGGGGCCAGGGGCGTATACATGAACGTGGGCGAAAACGACGACGGCAACAACTACAATTTTTACGGCGCTCAGGTGATGTATGCCCTGGAGACGCCTCTCGGGGAAGGCCACTACCGGGTGAACTACAATTTCACCAGTAAGGCGTTTCTCGATCCGGATGACACTTCAGAGGAACAGCGGGATGTTCTCATTTTTTCCTTCGATCAGGAATTGGGCGACATCTTCGGCGCCTGGGTCCGCTTTGCCTTCGGCTCCGACAAAGCGCTGGTCGACTACAAGAGCTTATACTCGGGCGGCATCAATATCAGCGGTAGGTGGTGGGGCCGCAAACAGGACACCATCGGTGTCGGCTACGGCTACCTGGACGGTCCCGAGCAGACCGAAGAGAGCGTTAAGTATACCCAAGTGGCAGAGGGTTACGTGCGCTTCGGCCTGAATGATTATCTTTTTCTGACGTTCGATTTGCAGTACATGAAAGACAAGTATGTCGACACCGCCAGCGACAACGACGTGGACGGCTGGATCGCCGGGGTACGAATGACGGCGGAGTTCTGATGTCGATGACCCCTCTGCGCGTGGTGTCGATCTAGTGTCGACCGCGGTGTTTTGCTTGACTCCTGTTCGTTCAATGTGAAAGGGTAAATCGCAGTCTTTCATGATTTGGAAGGAAAACCCGTGCACATCTCCGAAGGCGTTCTCTCGGCGCCGGTGCTGATTTCGGGCGGGGTGCTAGCCGCGGCCGGAACGGCGATCGGCCTTAAAAAAATCGATTACGATCATCTTGCCCGGGTCGGCATTTTGTCGGCGACCTTTTTCGTCGCCTCTCTGGTGCACGTTCCCATCGGCCCCTCCAGTATCCACCTGATCATGAACGGCATCGTCGGTCTGCTGCTGGGCTGGGCGGCCTTTCCCGCGATTCTGGTGGCACTGCTGCTGCAGGGTGTTTTTTTCCAGTTCGGCGGGATCACCACCCTGGGTGTCAACACCCTCATCATGGCCCTGCCGGCGGTTATTGGCTATTACCTGTTTGCGCCGTTGCTTCATAAAGACCGGAAATATCTCCTGCTGGCCGGATTCGGCTGTGGATTTTGTGCCGTGCTGTTTGGGGGGGTCATCGTGGGGTTGGCCTTGATGTTCACGGAAGAAAATTTCTTTAAAGTAGCCATGCTCGTTGTCACGGCCCACATTCCTGTCATGATTATCGAAGGTATCGTTACCGCTTTCTGTTTGGCTTTTCTTAAGAAGGTTCAGCCGGCTATGCTGCCATAAATTTATCCGTACGGATAAATTTATTATTTGAAGATAAATAAGATAATAAAGGACAATCAAAGAGCATTATGTTCACTATTACCGAAAAAATGGGGGCGCTTAAGATCGGGCAGATTTCACTTATCACGGGCGTGATTCTGGTGCTCTCTTGCAGCCTGGCGCTGGCTCACAACGTGACCGTCTTCGCATGGGTCGAAGGAGACACGGTGCACGTCGAGAGCAAATTCAGCGGCGGACGCAGGCCGGTGGCCGCGCCGGTGGAAGTCTACGATACCCGGGGCAACCTTCTGCTGAAGGGTGTGACCGACGAAAAGGGTGAATTCTTTTTCAAGGTGCCGAAAAAAACAGAAATGAAAGTCGTCCTTCTGGCCGGCATGGGTCACAAAGGGGAGTGGTTCATTCCATTATCGGATCTTGACGCAGTCAGCACCGATGCAACGGCTCAGGCGGCGAAAACAAACTCACCGTCATCCATATCGACCGACCCGAATCAAGCAAAGAGTGCGATTTCCACGGTGGGCGACAACCCGGTTCCCGCCGGATATGTGACCGCCGGCGATATCCGGAACGCGGTCGAGGAAGCATTGGACACAAAACTGAAGCCGGTCATGAAATTGCTGGTCGAAACGCGCCGGAGCGGACCTTCGGTCACCGACATTCTCGGCGGCATCGGATACATCTTCGGATTGATCGGTGTGGCCGCCTATTTCAGCGCCAAGCGTCGAAAATCTTGATGGTTTGCCATTGACCCGGAGGCCCGATGTTCAGCGAACCCTTTGCCATCGGCGATTCGATCATTCACCGCATCGATCCACGCTTCAAGGTGGTGGCTGCGGTCGCATTTTCGATTGTCGTGGCCGTATCGTATCGGTTCCCCACCCTTCTCGCCGCCCTGTTTACAGCCGTCATCCTGACGCTGGCAGCTCATCTGAATCTAAAGGCCGTTGCCGGCCGGCTCCTAATGGTTATCGGCTTTCTTGTGTTGCTATGGGTCCTGTTGCCGATCACTTTCGAAGGGGACGCATTCACCCGCATCGGCCCGTTGACCCTTACCCGTCCCGGAGTGATTCTGGCCGCCCAGATTTCACTTAAGTCGCTGGCCATCCTGTTGGCCTTCATCGCTCTTATCACGACCATGAACTTCACCACATTGGGTCATGCTCTTGACCGTTTGCACCTGTCGGGGAAACTCGTCCACCTCTTGCTGATGACCTACCGCTATATTTTCGTGATCGAGCAGGAATATCAACGCATGGTCCGCGCGGCAAAAATACGCGGCTTTCGACCGGGGACAAACGTCCATACATACAAGACGTTTGCGTACTTCATCGCCATGCTCTTCGTTCGCGCCGCGGCCCGTGCCGACCGGGTGTATCGCGCCATGCGCTGCCGCGGCTTCAACGGCCGCCTTTACTGTTTGGCCGATTTCCCTCCCCACCCCTCCAACTGGGTTTTTGCAAGCCTCATGACGGTTTCCGTCGTCGGACTGGTTATACTGGAGTGGGGCAAATTTTTGTGAGCGGTTTGCTTTTTATTAGATTTCGACATTATTTATAAAGCTTATTCGGATTAATCGGAAACCGACAATCGCATCCCAATGCGATTTCCGCTGAAAGCAGCCGGGAGGCACCAACAGTGGATCAACAATTGACAGAAAAACCGATCATTAAACTCGACGGCATCACTTTTTCCTATCCAGGCGCATTGCCCGTGCTCAGGAACCTCGACTTCATCCTTTCCGATGGAGACCGCATCGGCATGATCGCTCCCAACGGCAGCGGCAAAACCACTTTTTTTCACATCATCATGGGATTGCTCAAACCGACGGCAGGCCGTATCGAGATTTTCGGGCAGCGGGTTGCGGAGGAAGAGGACTTTATCGCCGTGCGACGCCGGATCGGTTTGCTTTTCCAGGATGCCGACGACCA
>JBATHN010000648.1:0-3837 GCA_049666885.1 Desulfobacterales bacterium | reverse complement strand
TGCCAGGTTCCCCAATTGCCATGCGCATGGTGTCAGCAGTTTCGGTCAAGGGTTTAATGGCCTCGCTGATGAGTCGTTCATGCATTGGACGGTATTCTACAGGGAAATTAACGCACTGAATAGTTTTAAATGGAATACGCAGTTAGCTGCGAATAACAAATCCCGAAGTTGATTCCTCACAGCGCTGTCTCGAAATGTAGGTTTGTCCCGCACCATTTCATTTGTGATGTGATGGACAGTCATGGCATCGATGGAGACCGGCATGCCCGGATTAAAGAGCTCGTTGACCGCGAGTCCCCCCTCTGCAGTTTTGAAAGAAATCTAGCAAATGCGATCGGCGGAACCTTTTCCGGTGGTTTCTGTGTCGAGGTATATGCACATGTCGTGACCGGGGGTTACCCTATATCAATCGTTTCATTATCCAATATGCAGCGTAACCTACGCCGAACCCCAATGGCAGCATGATTCATGGTCTACACAATGGCGTTTCTTTGAACTTCCAGGCATAGAAACCGACTGCTGCAACACCGAGAATTATGCCAATTATTTTCGGTAACATTTCCAATAAACCTTTCAATTCTCTGCAATTTTGCAACTGATCGAAATCCCGGAGCTACTGGTGGTGTCGATAGTGGTTTTAAAATTTGGCAACCCCTTCACGTAATCTAAAAATTCCTTGATGCCCTTCATCCCCGTGTTTCTGGCGTTATGGGCCGTAAAGCAGCCGCCGACTTCGAGTTTCGGTGCCAGCGCCGTGAAATAATTCTTGGACCATTCCTTATCCGCATCGACAAAGACAAAATCAAAGGGACCCTCAAGTTTCTCCACCAGCTCATGGGCGTCTGCAAGCCTGGCATCGATATATTCAGAAAGCCCGGCCGCTTTGAAATTGGCAAGAGCTCTTTTGTACCTGTTTTCATCAATTTCGATCGTTATGAGTTTGCCCCCCGTTTTGCTCAGAGCCCATGCTATCCAGATCGCCGAATGTCCCGTTGAGGTCCCAATTTCCAATGCTTTCTTGTAATTATTTTTTAAAACGAGCTCATACAGGATCTTGCCGTCTGAGTAAGGGATATTCCAATCGTGCCATATGCCTTGCCGGCTTTCCAGAAATTTACTAACCTTTTCATCAAGAGCCTTATTATCTCGAATTTCCTTACAAATGCCGCTGCGAATTGAAAAGCTCGATGAAAGAATCAGGGCAATCACGAGAAATGGTATGGACACGTTATTTAAAAAACCGGTTATTTTTCGCATGTCATCGATCCTATCTCCTAAATTTCGATACAGAAAAACGGACTGGATTTCTCAATTCAATTTAAATCGACATAAGAAACGAACCATTTCAGAAACATGATTAAACGGAAAAATTGATTTCTACCAAGGAATTTTTTAATAGCACAATATTCAATAATCACAACTCACAAAGGAGATTTCCAATGGCGGCAAATAAGAAATCGATTGATTGATGGCGTTGATGGCGCACCGGCCCAAAGGAGTTTGCGGCCATCAATTACCAGCGGTTCAAACACTTTTTTTATTCAAAGCGTGAAAAAAAGCCCTGACCGATCAAGGGCTTGGAGGGGATGTATTCGTTGAAGCGACTGTCTGAAGTCGTCTGAGATTATTTTATAAGTGGACAGACCGGGTTATCATGATCTGATCTTTATTCTGATCTATAATAGATACTGCCACATCTCGCTGAATGGCTAATCTGCCCTTTCGAACTTTTTTTAAAATAATGGGGTCACATAAAATAATCAGGCAACCTTCTTGGCAAGCTGATACGGCCCGATCGTTTTGGCCTGGTTGTCAACTGAGGGCAAATGGCATATGGTAGGTTAAAGCTTAAAAATAATTTTTGAGGGTCGTTTCCGTGGGACAAATTATGCGCAACGCCTTATTCCTCGCAATGATTGTTTGTTTTTTATGGATGCCCGCCGCACAGTGCTTCGGGGGCGAACTGATCGAGCCCACGCGTACGCTCAAGGGTGAGAATGTGAAACCCGGCAAGCTATTCGTGTTCAGTGAGCCACCAGGCCTCGCCATAAACCTGGATGGGAAAGCGGTTGGAAAAACCCCGGTCAGTTTGGAGACGATACCCCAGGGAACCCACGTGCTGCGGGTAAAAAACCAAGAAACGACCATCATTATGGCACCCGGAGAAGTCCGTCGCCTGAGCTTCTTCAAAGGTAAGTTCATTGAAATTCCGTCTGAAGAGACTGGCGCCCCTGAACCGCCGCAGACTGCAGAGCAACAGCCCGTCCAAAAGCCGGAATCGGAGCAGAAGTCGCAAAACAGCGAAAAGCTCGAACCGGGCTACTTCCCGCTGAACCCACGCGGTCCCATCTATTGATAATTCAGATCGCCCAGCGAAGATAGAGATGGCAATTCATATTTCGATGGCTCTGCGCCGCGAAACCACGAAATAAAAATGCAGGACCTTTTGAGCCCTGCATTTCGCCTCCAACCTAACACCGCCGAAAGCGTCTTCCTCCGTCCTCTGATCTCTATGCCCTTCCCTTGCCTGCCCCGTTAAATATATTGAAAATATGGAGCGAAGCGAATTTAACCGGGGACCTCCACCCTCAAGCGCAGCGCTCCTCCTTCGTCCCTCGTTTCCTGTGCCTCAAGCGAAGCGCTCCTCAAACCTCCAACCTCCCGCCGCTAAAAGCGCCGCCCTCCTCTTTTCCAGGTCGATTTCAAGATCCGGACACCGAAATAGAAAACAAGACCCAGTGCTGTTCCCACCAGATTCAACCAGACATCTCCCAAAGAGGCATTGCGCCCAGGGATGAGCATCTGGAGGCCTTCATTCAATATCCCGACATAGTTTGACAAAACAAAGGCAAAAAGGATCCGGTTGTGGATGCGCTTTTCAAACCGCTGCAGAAAGATCATCAGGATCAGCGTCAGCGCAAAAAACATGGGGATGTGCAGGGCGTTCTGCAGGTCGGAGCGAATCAAACCGATAAAGCCGAATCCCGGTGTGGAACCGTCCGTGTGGATCAGGGAGGAAAGGAATGTGCATAGCATCAAACCCATGGGCAATAACACAAGCAAAAAGAGCTTAACCTTCCGAAGAGCTGGAGGTTTGTGGAATGGGTCTTTTGGGGTGTGGTTCATAAGCATCGGCAATTTCATTATTTTGAAAAGTGCTGCAATTTTTTGGAATTATAACATGTATCGGCTGAAAGTGGATGAATAAAACGATCGGAAATCAATGGGGAGTGAAATCGTGGGCCAGGTGCCGTCAACGGCCGATGAGCATTTGAAGAAGCGTTGTCGCCAAGAGGGTCGTCTACTGCCCCGTCCGACGGCCATCCCAGCATAGCGATCGTCACTCGACCATCGGTTTTCGTCCCTCGTCCGAGCGCTGCTTTCAACTGCATACGTCAGCGTTTTGAAATAAAAATGCAGGACCTTCTTTTGAGCCCTGCACTCTTGAGAATGAAATCTTGAATCAGAGATTATAAACCGATATTATTCGATATTGTGTAGTTGTTTATATATTATAGAATGTCCCTATGTCCTTGCCTGCCCCGTTAAATATATTGAAAATATGGAGCGCAGCGAATTTAACCGGGCGCGGTTCCGCGTGGAGCAAAGCATCAACTCATAGATGTACCCTTATTCACGCACATAAAGATTGACTTTACCTAAAACAGAACATAGAATTAAATCGAATATAAAAGTTTACAAACGAATACAGGTGAATAATATGTCAAAAACTGTTACCTTACGGTTAAGCGAAGACGTTTATAAGGTATTTTTGGAAGCCGCTCGGGCTGAAAACCGTTCTATCTCAAACCTCATAGAAACAGCCGCATTGCATAA
>JBATHN010000647.1:0-2746 GCA_049666885.1 Desulfobacterales bacterium | reverse complement strand
CAGGTTCTCCGGCCCGAAGGCCACGTCCGCGGCCACGGTTTCGCCGACGATCTGGCTGTCGGCGTCCTGAAAGATCATTCCCACCAGCCGGCGGGCCCGGCGCAGATCCCTCGCAACAGTCACGCCGTCGATCCTGACGGTGCCCGATTGAGGCCGCAGCAAACCGTTGAGGTGTTTCAGGAGGGTTGTCTTGCCCGAGCCGTTGGGGCCGGTGACAACCGCCAGAGTGCCCTTTTCGATTCCCAGGCTGATCCGGTCGAGACCGAGGGTGCCGTCCGGATAGCGAAAACAAAGCGTATCGATGTCGATGATGGGCATGGGCGTTGTGAGTCTTGGGCTGTCGGTTACGGGTTACGAGTTACGGGTTGCGGGTTACGGGTTGCGGGTTCAGCGATGCCGCTGGCCGCCCAGTCTGATCGCGTAAGAAACACTTTTAAGCTTCTGTAAAAATTCCAAATCACAAATAACAAATAAATCACAATGACCAAAATTCAAAATGTCAAACCTGTTTGGGTCCTTGGATATTGAGATTTGAGATTTATTTGGAATTTGGTGCTTGAAATTTGATATTTCCGAATACATCAATGCTCGGGATGGATCTATAAAGTTTGCCTTTCTATTGGGTATAACACCGCTGAGTTTCATATGAGGGTTTTGAGTTTCCAGCTTACAGTTTCGTCCCGAGCTGTCGGTTTCGGGTTACGGGTTACGGGTTAAGGACTGTGGGTTCTGAGTTTCGAGTTTCAAGTTTCTATTTGCGGGCTTCGGGTTGTTGGCCGTCGGTCGGACCCGCACGGCCGATAATCGGACGCAGGGCCCGGGCGATGGGAACGGCTACGGCCATCTTCAAGGCATCCCCCGGCAGGAAAGGCAGCATGCCGGCCGCCAGCGCCTTGGACCAAGACAGGCCGGTCAGCAGCTTCAGGCCCAGGAGACCGCAAGCATAGAGCGCCGCAGTGCCGCACAGCATGGCCACCACGTCCCCTATCGGACGCCGACCGGTTTTTTGAGCGATCCATCCGATCAGAAACACTGCCGGCAGATAGCCGATCAGGTAGCCGCCGGTAGGGCCCAGAAATCGACCGATGCCGCCCGTGCCGCCGGCAAAAACCGGCAGGCCGCAGGCACCGGCCAGCAGGTAGATCCCCACGCTGGCCAGACCCCAGCGAGCGCCCAGCAGCAGCCCCGCCAGATAGACGAACAGATTCTGCAGGACGATCGGAACCGGCCCGATCGGCAGGGCCAGAAAGGCGCCCACTGCCGTCAGGGCCGCAAAAAGGGCCGCAAAAACGATCATGCGCAGCGGCGGCGTTGTCGACCGGTTCATGCCCGATTTAATTCTCCTGTCGTCCGGAGACGATCAATCATATCTCAAAGTTAATCGAGAATCGCGGGTTCTTGACAAGCCGTGCACGGTCGCCTGTTCGAAGGACCTCGGCTCACAGGTGAAAACAGTCGCCGTAGATGACGGTCCTGCGTGAGCCGTCGTCAAGCTGAAGGATCAGCGAACCGTTTTCATCCACATCGATCGCCATTCCGGCCACGGTTTCACGCTGGGTGACGATTTCGACCCGGCGGCCGAGGGTAACGCTGTGGGTCTTCCACTCCCCTATGACGTCCGTGTCTTCGATCGTCGGCAACCGCACCTCCAGCGCCTCCAGGTAAGTCCGCAGGAGGCGGATGCGCGAGACCGGTCGGCCCAGAATCTCCTCGAGGGTCGTCGCAACGGCTGCCGCCCCGGACGGGTCGTTATTGACGTTGAGACCGACGCCCACATTGACGTAGGCAATCCGGTCGGTTTCGGCCTCCATTTCCGACAGCATGCCCGCCAGCTTGCGTTCCTTCACTAGTATGTCGTTGGGCCACTTGACGGCAGCCGCGACATCGAAGAGGCGCTTTAGCGTCTGGGCCAGGACCAGTGCGGCACAAAAACTCACGCGCGGGCTCATCAACGGCGGGAGCGAGGGGCGCAGGATCACTGTAAAGTAGAGACCGCCCGGTTCCGAATGCCAGCTGCGTTGTAGTCGCCCGCGGCCTTTCGTCTGGCGATCTGCGACCACCACCGAAAAAGGCGGGCACCCGTCGCGAGCCAGCTTGCGGGCGATGTCCATGGTCGAGGAGACTTCCGGAAAATAGTGTACCGTCTCTTCCCGTCCGGGAAATTCCCACGGCAGCGGCGTGTCAGGCGAACCGTCGAGACGGTAGCCTTTGGCAGACGCCTCGATGACATAGCCGAGATCCTGCAGTTTCCGGACCTGCTTCCAGACCGCCGTCCGAGAAAGGCCCAAGGCGGTGCTGAGGATTTCTCCCGAGACGGTGTCGCCCTTTGTTCGCAGCAAGTGCAGGATTTGTCCTTTGGTGTCGCGCATGGCCGCTATCTCGTTTCGTCAA
The DNA here is from genome assembly GCA_049666885.1 of Desulfobacterales bacterium. GTDB lineage: Bacteria > Desulfobacterota > Desulfobacteria > Desulfobacterales > SG8-13 > JARFQH01. The sequence continues at coordinate 355 of JBATHN010000647.1, read as the reverse complement.
CCAACAAACTATTATAAGTTAACGAAATAAAGGGGCGCCGTCAACCACAAACCCGCATCTATGGGATGCGGCACGATCTAACTCGTGCCCATCCGCGGTTTCATGAAGGGCACTGATAAGTTTCCGATCCAGAAATGTGCAATTTTTCGCAAGTTCAAGGAAATCAAGGAATTGCGCGGAGGCATACTGCTGTAGGCCGCACAAGCGATTCCGCCGATTGACGCCGATCTGTCCCGAAGCAGGCGGGGAATTGCGGAAAAGGGCCATTTATGGACGGAAACTAACTTGATAAGCTGGTTCGACAAGCTAGCTCCGCTTTCTAAGACCAGCGGTGCAAGCGCCGATAACATTTGGG
>JBATHN010000646.1:0-2482 GCA_049666885.1 Desulfobacterales bacterium | reverse complement strand
ATAATTTGGTCTATCTTACTGTTGGGCTCCCCTTTTGAAAAATTACTACTAGTAAAATTCCCAAAAGGTGATTTATATTATCTATGGGTCTATTCGAGTCCTTATTCCAAATAGTAAAATATAGATTTCTTCAGCACAATCCATAACCTTTGTCAACGGTCGTTTAAAATTGAGCCATTTTCGGTCGTGAGAATTGAGCCACATCAATTCACCATCTGAACCTCGTTCATCTCGGTTCCCTTCACTTTGCCTTTCAGGCGGTAGCTGTTTCCCCTTATATTGATGACCACACTATGGTGCAGCAGACGGTCCAATATCGCTGTGACAATGATCGGATCGTGGAACAGTTCCGCCCAGTCAGAAAATGCCTTGTTGGAAGTAATTACCGTGCTGGCCTTCTCATAGCGGTTAGCAACGAAGCGAAAGAACAGATTGCATTCCTCACGGTTAATTGGCGTGTAGCCCACCTCATCAACGACTACCAGTGCCGACTTGTAATAGCTGCGCCGTTTTCCCGTTTGCCCGGCGTCATGGTCCTTTTTGAGCTTATCGATCAGATCCTCCATGTTGGTAAAATAGATGCTCAATCCGGACTGACAGGCCTTTATCGCCAAGGAGACCGCCAGGTGGGTCTTGCCGACTCCGGGAGGCCCCAGGAAGATCACATTTCCCTGCTGCTGGATAAATGTCAGATCAAACAGGGCCATGAGCTTTTGGCGGTCCAGCTTGGGCTGGAACGTAAAATCAAATTCGTCTATGCTTTTGATAAACGGCAGTCCGGAGATCTTCAGCGCCGTCTCAACGCGCCGCTGCTCCTTGTGCGCCACCTCTTCTTCGAGCAGCTCGTCTAAAAATCCCAGGTGGCTCTTTTCCTGCTTTTCAGCCGATTGGAGAACCCGCTGCAGTGTCTCCCGGATTCTCGGCAACCGCAGGCGCGTCAGGTTCGATTCAATCCGTTCCAGTACCAGAGTATTGCTCATGGCCGCACCTCCCCGACCAGCTGGTCGTAGACAAACACAGGCCGAACCTCAACGTCCATCGCATATTGCGGCTTGCGCGGGCTGATCGTGTACTTGGCCCGACCCTTTAAGCGGCGGCCGCTTTTGTATTTGCGCCGGTTCATCTCGCGGTCTTTTCTGAGGGCTTCATAGAACCGCTCGTCTTGAATAAAATGACCCTTTCCCTCGGGGATAGCGTAGGTAACCACCAGACGATCATTGGCAAAGATCCGCATCGTTTTTTCTTTGACCCGCAGGATGATCTGTTTGCCGACCAGATCGTGCGCAACCACATAGCTGTTGCCTTCAAAGCGAACCGTGCAGTCCTTATGAACTTTGCGGTAAACCCGATAAGAGGTGTCAAATGCCAGGGGCGGCAACATATTCAAATGCGGCCGTTCACGCTGGAATCGATCGCTTACCACCTCATGGGTCGTGCCGTGCACCCGCTGCTCCTTCTTGCCGAGCCATTCCAGAAGCGCCCGGTTGGCAGTTTCCAGGCAGATGAATCCGTACCCGCGCCAGAACCCTTCGCGGATAAAACTGTAGGGCCGTTCGATCTTTCCCTTGACCCAGGCGGCATGCGCCGGCGCCACTTCCGGCTTAAAACCATAATGCAGCGCAAAGCCCACCAACGTGTCGTTGAACTTTTTCCTGCCGGCGATCTTGCCGATATAGACGTTCTTCATCCGGTCGTATAGGATCTGATCCGCCAGGCCGCCAAAATATTCAAATGCATGGATATGGCAGTCGAGAAAGCTCGGCAGGTCGCAGCGTTCGATCAGCTCCGCGTATATCCTGCGCGAATATCCCAAGATCATCGAGAACAAAAACAGCTTGTCCACACTGCCGTCGGGTTTTGCCACCTGAAATTCGCCGAAGTCCACCTGCGCCTGATATCCCGGCTCGGTCTCAAAACGCATGTAGGCGACCTTGTGGTAGTTTTCCTTGATCCGTTGGACCCTGCGCTTGACGATCTCGTAGCTGCCCATGAATCCCATGTTGCTCAGGCGATCATAGATCCAGGCGGCCGTGTAGTCGCTATCTTCCTCGATCCACGCCTCTATGTTGTCGCTGAACGAGTCCAACCGGCTCTTGCGGCTGCGCGAGCGCGGCGTCTCAAAAGCCAGCTCCGGCCTCTCTATGTATTTTTTCACCGTATTGCGGCTGAGCCCCAGCTTCCTGGCGATGGCCCGCTGTTTCAGTCCTTTTCGGTGCATCGTGATGACGTCCAAAATGGTCTCCTTTTTTTCAAGCCGGTCTCCTGTTCGATTCTGAGTTAAAATCTTCACCCATACCACTAAACTCAGATCCCCTTCCAGGTGGCTCATTTTTAAACGACCATTTTTGGCTCACTTTATCACGACCATCTACAGAAGCCCCCATCCCGGTTGAGGCTGCGTCCCATCTAAGGCAACATATCCTTTATTTCCAAGGGACAAATAATACAGGTGATTCAGCTCACCGTTTAGCATGTTATAACC
>JBATHN010000645.1:0-2935 GCA_049666885.1 Desulfobacterales bacterium | reverse complement strand
GAAGTCCATATTCACGCGCCTGCTCGATGGTGTCGACCCGGAGATCATCGATGACATCAAACACGCGGTAAATCATACACCCGGGGTGGAGGACGTCTCCGAAGTGCGGGTGAGATGGTTGGGCCATAGGCTCCATGCCGAACTCAATATCGCCGTGGCCCCAGATATAACGGTTGAGAAAGGTCACGAAATCGCCAAAGACGCGAGACATCAACTCCTGCATCATTTACGCTATCTTTCCAACGCCACCATCCATGTCGATCCGTTGACCGCATCCGGGGAAAAACATCACCGGATCGCCGAACATGAGCACGGTGACTCATCGACGCATTCTCATTAGCGGCCGGTGCAGCAGCGATGTTGTTACGAGACGACATAACAGTTGAATTATTGATTTCGATATGGTTTGTCTACAAAGTCTTGGAGGCCTTATTTTTCAAAACGCAACCAATAAAAAAGGATCGATTGTCTCTATTTGATGGTTTCGGAAACGTGATCGGGGGGAGTGAGCCGGCTCCCCCCGATTTTTATGCTGGTTCTATACATGGCGTCGAATAAATTAACATAATAAAATTTAGTAAAGGTTAACCAGTGCGACGTTTTTGTATTATAATCAGGCGCAATTATTTTTATGAAGCGGTGTAAAACGTCAAAACATACCTGCATGGGTTGAAAGTGCCGGGTGAAAATGTGATGCTGATTGCCGTCGAATCGGGGGCCTGGTCTTGAATCGAACACTTCGAAAAACACTGCGCTGGTCACTCCTCGCCGTCGTCATCGCAGCACTGGGTGCCATCATATGGCACTACACTCGACCCGTTCCAGTGGAAATCGTCATCCGGCCCGTCGAAACCGGCCAGGTGGAGAAAATTGTCGCCAACACCCGGGCCGGAACAGTCGAGGCCTGCCGTCGCGCCAAGCTCTCCCCCAGCATCGGCGGTCAAATCGCTAAGCTACCGGTCAAAGAAGGCGACAGCGTCACCGCCGGCCAGCTCCTGTTGGAATTGTGGAACGACGACCTGGTTGCCCAAACCGCATTGGCCCAGAGCGAGGTGACGTCGGCCGAATCCAGAGCGAAGTCGGCCTGCCTTCAGGCCGAGGTGGCCCAACGGGAGGCCGATCGTCAAATCAAGTTGCGCCGGTCGGGCTCCGCTTCAGAAGAGCAGGCCGACAAGACCATAACCCGCGCGCAATCCTTGCAGGCGGAATGCGAAGCCACCCGTGCGGCGGTGGAGACCAGCCGGGCCAGGGTGGGCGTGGCCAGGGCAAATCTGGACCGAACCCGCTTGACGGCACCGTTCAACGGGATCATCGCTCAGATCAACGGGGAGCTCAGCGAGTTCGTCACGCCTTCACCAATCGGCATTCCGACACCGCCGGCCGTGGATATCGTGGATGTAAGCTGCTTCTACGTGACGGCTCCAATCGATGAGGTCGATGCGGCCGCCATCGATGTGGGCCTGCCGGCCATCATCAGTCTCGATGCTTTCGGTGACAGACGTTTTTCCGGTCGGGTCCGCCGCATCGCGCCGTTTGTTTTGGACCGCGAAAAGCAGGCCCGCACCGTCGATGTAGAGGTCGAATTCACCCGGCCGGAGGATTTCAAGCACCTTCTGGCCGGATACAGCGCCGACGTGGAAATCGTTCTGGATGCCCGGAAGAACACCCTACGGATACCAACCCACGCGATATTGGACGGCAAGCGGGTTTTCGTCTACCTGCCGGATCGGAAAGTGATCCGTGAGCGGTCCATTCAAGCCGGGCTGTCGAACTGGGAATACACCGAGGTCGTTTCCGGCCTGAAACCGGGTGAACAGGTGGTGGTCAACGTGGACCGTTCCGGCATTGCGGACGAGGCTCACGCCGTCGTCATGAAGGAGACCCTTTGATCGAACTGACGGGCATCGGGCGCGCGTTCCAAGTCGGCACCGAGGCCGTGCACGCCCTGCAGGCGGTCGATCTCACGGTGCGGGACGGTGAATACCTGTCTGTCATGGGTCCGTCAGGCTCCGGAAAATCGACGCTGTTGAACATCATCGGTCTGCTGGACCGCCCGGACAGTGGTGACTACCGGCTGGATGCCGTGAACGCCACCGAGCTGAACGACACGCAGCAGGCGGCCGTCCGCCGTCACAAGATCGGATTTGTCTTTCAGTTTTTCCACCTTGTGCCGCGCCTGACCGCCGCCGAAAACGTCGAACTCCCCCTGATCCTGGCCGGAGTGGATCCCAACGAGCGGAAAAAACGTCTCAGTCAAGCCCTCGAGGCACTGGGGATTGCCGACCGGGCCCGGCATCGCCCGGACCAACTCTCCGGCGGACAACGCCAGCGGGTGGCCATTGCCAGAGCCACCATCATGCGGCCCGGCATCATCCTTGCGGACGAACCGACCGGAAACCTGGACCGCACTTCCGGAAACGATGTCCTCGATATTCTGGAAGATCTCAATAGGGAAGGCAAAATCCTGATCATGGTCACCCATGATCCCGAACTCGGCCGACGGGCGAGAAGACAAATCCAGATGCTCGACGGCCGCATCGGTTCGGATTCTGGAAGATCCGCATGAAGACACTCGACGTTCTTCGGTTCAGTTTCCGGGCTGCTGTCGGCTATCCGGCCCGCACCCTTCTCACGCTCCTGGCGATGGCCATCGGAGTGGGAGCGGTCATCTTATTGACCGCCCTGGGTGAAGGCGCCCGTCTCTATGTGACCCGCGAGTTCACTTCTTTAGGGACCCATCTGCTGATTACCATCCCGGGCCGCTCTGAAACCACCGGGGGGCCTCCACCTATGCTCGGCGAAACCCCGCGAGATCTCACACTCGAAGATGCCCTGGCGTTGAAGCGAAGTTCGGCCATACGGCGCGTTGCACCGGTTGCGATCGGCAGCGCGCCGGTTGCCTGGCAGCAGCGGGAGCGGGAGGCGACCATCATGG
>JBATHN010000644.1:0-6791 GCA_049666885.1 Desulfobacterales bacterium | reverse complement strand
CCATCTCCTCGGGTGCCGGCACCTTTGCATCCCGGTCGATCGAAACCACCTGGATGCCTCGGGACATCAGCGTACCGGCCGTCACGAAGTCGGCATATTCACGCAGGCGACCGAACTCGATGAACCGGCCGCACCAGCCCGAACCGGACAGGCCGACCGCTGCCGCCGCTCCGATGATGCCGTCGTTGGTACCACCATGACCTGAGAGATGAAAACGACCGGCCGCTTGCATGGCGTCTTTTTGCGACATTTTCCGGCGTGTACAGGCCAGGCCGAACTCAACCAGGGATGAGAGCCCCGCGGCGGTTTCCCAGGCCACGCAGATGCCGGGGTCACTGCCGAAGCAGGCCCTCTGCTCGATGTAGTCCACGGCAGCGGAGATCATCTCATCCAGGCCTCCGTTGTCACCGAGATCGATCACGAGGCAGGCTGCGCTGTTGTGCGATGTGTAAGGGATATCATCGCGGACCAGCAGCTGCTGCCGAACCACCCCCCAGAGCAGGCCGTCTCCCGGCATTTCGGATTCGAAACATCGCGCCAGTTTACCAGTACCGATGGCCGATTCGCTTGTATCCGTGTCGTCAAACCCGATGTAAACCCGCATTGATTGCACCCCCGAGGGTGTGATTTTTAGTACCCCGGTTTATTAAGATGTTTCTTATCACCCTGATGGATCCATTTAACCGAATTCGGGCTGAAGTAAATGTCGATCTCCCTGCCCGGATACAGATTCAGCGATTCGACCCGCTGGGGCGGCACCATGACGGCAAAGGGCATCGCGTCCACCAGGACGGTGGCAACGGTGTTCCGGCTTCCTTTTTCGAGCACCAGTCGTGAGATCGTCCCCTTGAGAATGTTTCTTCTGTCCCTCCCGGAGTCGAACGTGTCAACGACCGCTATCTTGTCGGAATCGACAACGGCCACCGCATCGGCAGCCGGCGGCGTGGTTGTCACAATTTCCTGCCCGCCCGACAACACTTTTTGCCAATTCCCGTCCGGCCGGGCCTGCCAGGGTCCCAGGACAATATTCATACGACCGGGACCGACCAGCTGCCCGTTGAACAACTGGAGCACCTCATCGCACACCTCATAGAGCCATTGCCAATCGTGGCTGGCAATCAGCAGGGTCGTTCCCCATTCGTTGCGGGCCTTCAGGGCCGCCGCCTTGATCCGTTCCACGCTGATCGCATCAACGCTGGCGGTCGGTTCATCGAGCAGGAGCACTTCGGGTTTAAGAACCAGGCGCGCCGCCAGCGCCACGCGCTGGGCTTCTCCGCCCGATAGTTCGCTCCACTGCCGATCGGCAAAAACCTCATATGGCAGCCCCAACCAGGAAAGGGCTTCGGCGACCCGATGCCGCAAGTTGTCCCGGCTCCCGCGCACCTCGAGCCCGTAAGCGACATTTTTTAAAACCGACCGCCGCATCAGGTAGGGTTCCTGGCTCAGGAGCGTTACCTGGAAACGCACGGCCTTCGAAAACGGCACAGCCGGCCGGCCCTTGAACAGAATCTCTCCCCGACTCGGTTTTTCGACAAACCCGAGCAGCCTCAAAAGGGTACTCTTACCGCTGCCGTTGGGGCCGATCAGACCGATGATGGCCGCCTGGGGGATGGCCAGGGCATCGACCCGAAGCACCGGCTCGACGGCGTAGCGGTGCAGCACCTCGTTGACCTGGTAGACAGCGTCTTTCACCGTCACACCCTTTTACGCAAAAAAGAAACCGACAGGTTGACGGCAAAGGCAATCGCCAGCAGCACAAGGCCCAGGGCGACACCCATGGCAAACAATCCCTTGTTGGTTTCAAGGGCGATGGCGGTGGTCATGGTGCGGGTGTGCCATTTGATGTTGCCCCCCACCATCATCGAGATCCCCACCTCCGTCATAACCCGTCCGTATGCGGTGAGCGCCGCCGCCAGGACCCCGTGCCGGACCTCCCAGAGGCTGCTCAAAAGCAGCTGGCGGCGGTTGACTCCCAGGGATACCAAGGTGACGCGCAGCTGCCGGTCCATGTTTTCCACGGCACTGGCGCTGAGGGCGATCACGACCGGCAGCGCCAGGATGGTCTGGCCGATGGCGATGCCGGGCAGGGTAAACAGCAGCCCCCACGCGCCCAGCGGTCCCCGCTGGGACAAAAAAGCATAGACCACCAGCCCGATGAAAACAGTGGGCAGCGACAAAAGTGTGTCGACGACAACCCGGACCTGTTTTCGGCCCGGAAACCTGAAGTACCCCAGCACGAAACCGAGCGGAACCCCGGTCAGCAGGCTGACGGTCATCGAATAGCTCGACACCCTCACCGTGGCAAAGATCGCGGAGTAGGTTTCCGCATCGCCGTGCAGCAGCAGTTCAATCGCCATGCGGAAACCGTTCAGGATAAAATCCACGCTGAAAATCGTCCTCGACGGCGGCGGGTGAGTAAGGTCTAAACTGAGTGCTTAAAGTCGGTGAAAAAAGGACCGGGTGCCAATGCCGCCACGACACCATCACCCTGGCACGCCGGTTTTATTTTTTGGCATTGGGCGTAAATAGTTGTTTGTTCAGGAGCTTAAAATCCTTGATCAGCTGTTGTGCTTCAGGACCGGCAATCCAATCCGAAAATTTCATCGCCAAATCGTGGTGTACTTTGGGACAGTGCCTGGAATCCACCGCAATCACACTGTACTGGTTCAGCAAGGCGCTATCGCCCTCGACAAGAATCTTGAGAGGCGGGTTGCCCTTTAAATTGTCCTCGTACTTGATGTAGGTCCCGCGATCGGTCATGGTGTAGCCGCCGCGCTCCGCTGCGATGGTGATGGTTGCCAGCATCCCCTGACCGGTCTGAACGTACCAGTTCTGCTTTTCCGGCACCGGCAGCCCCGCCGCCTCCCACAAAGAGAGTTCCATTTTGTGGGTCCCCGAATTGTCCCCCCGGCTGACGAAAACAGCCTGTTTTGTCTCGACGGCCTTGAGGGCGTCCTTGACGCTCCGGCCCTTGATGCCGGCCGGATCATCTGCCGGTCCGATGATGACGAAGTCGTTGTACATGATTTCGCGACGGTTGTCGCCGAACCCGTCGGCAACGAACTTCTTTTCCGCCGCCGGCGCATGCACCATCAGCACGTCGACATCACAGTTCTCGCCCAGTTTCAGAGCCTTGCCGGTACCGGTGGCCGTCCAGCGCAGGTCGATCCCGGTGGCCTTCTTGAAATGTGGCGCCAGATTATCGAGCAGCCCGGTGTTGTCTGTACTGGTGGTGGTGGCCATCATGAGCACGGCATCTTCAGCGGCCGCAGGCAATGTCCGCGGAATCACGCAACACGTAATGAAAAGGGCCAGACGAAAGAGACGCGCATAACGAACCATGGATAGACCTCCTTCTAAGGCAGTTGTGTCAGTTAGGCCGGTTTTGCCGGTTAAAGATTATCATCGATTTTATCGACTCAGCACTCATGCTCCTTGGCCACTACGATGCATGAAATCGATGCGCCGGAGCCCGTTGGCGGCGAATTTCAGCCGTCTTTCGAAACCGTTCATCCGGGCGGAGGTGCCTACCTTTTTGCGTATTACACTCTATTTTCGTACTAATCTTCGGGGCTATCGGTCTTGTGGAAAAATCATCTTTCCACTCAAACTCAGATCGTATCCTGACAGGCTGACGGCCAATTCATGAAACTGCTTTTCATGCAGCAGGCTCAAGAACCGCTGAATGCCTTCGTCAAAAAAGCGGTCTTTGGCGACCATCAGGTCGTAGCGTTCCCAGCGCAGGGGCAGGAATTCGAGTTCGAGGATTCCGGCCACGGCCCGGATCGCCGGTGCGGCGTCCGCCCGGCCGGCCAGGATTTCGAGGCCGACATCCAGGTGCCGGCTGAACTCACGGGTGTAACCGGCAATCTTTTCACCGTTGATGCCGGCCTTCTTTATTTCATGGTCCAGCAGCAACCGCGTTCCGGTCCCCAGCGGTCGATTGGCGATGCGGACTTCGGGACGGGCGAGATCGGAGACCTGTTTGATCTTTTTGGGATTTTTTTTTCCGATCAGCAGGCCTTGTTCCCGGCGGCAGAAGTTAACCACCGCCGGCATGCGGTCCAGTTCCTTGACGGCAAAGTCAAAATTGTATTCGTCCTCATTTTCCTGGAGCAGGTGGCTGGATGCCACGTGACACAGGTTCTGCCGCAGCGCCTTCAACCCTCCCATGCTGCCCAGGTTTCCAAAAACCGCCAGGTGCGCGGTGTTCGACGTGTTGAACAGGTTGATGGCCTTGTCCAGCAGCATGTCGTTGCTGCCGGCGATAATCAGAAGGCCGTGATAGGGCGGCAGTTTGATTCCGTTTTCCGGGTAGTTGATCGTGTGTGCTTCGATCCATTGTTCCACCAGATGCCGCGGGAAAAGCCACTTGCCGGTGACTTTGGTCGCCGGCAGTCCTTTTTCGGACACCAGCGTGTAGACCATCTTCTCGTTGACATCGAGAAGCTGGGCCACCTCTTTGGTCGAAAGAAGGTTTTTCATCGTTTTCTGTCTCGATAATGCATTTTTTTAGCGTCGGATATATATATTACCGTTATCCTTTGTCAATAGTATTCCTAAAAATTTCTTTAGATAACCTTTAATAACCATAGATAACCTTTAAATGAGCCATTTACGGACGGGAAACAGTCTTGTCCGGATAGGGGCAGAGAGGGTCGAGGGGACAGACGGGACACTTCGGCTTACGCGCCGTGCAGGTTTCCCGGCCGAAGAAAATCAACCGAAGGGAAAAATCGCTCCAATCCTTGCAGGGGATGATCTCCATCAGGTCAAATTCGATTTTGACCGGATCGCTGTTCTCCGTGAATCCCAGGCGACATGAAACCCGTTTCACGTGCGTGTCCACGACGACACTGGGCATTTCGAAGGCGGCCCCCAGGACCACGTTGGCGGTTTTGCGGCCGACACCGGGCAAACCGGTCAACTCGTCCAGGCGGTCCGGCACCCGGCCGCCGTGGGTTTCCAATAGAAGCCGACAGCAAGCCTTGATGTTTTTGGCCTTGTTGCGATAGAAACCGGTGGAGCGAATCAGCGCCTCGATTTCCTCGAGGGAGGCACGCGCGAAATCCGGCGGGCTTTTCAACCGATGAAAGAGCTCGGGGGTGACACGGTTGACCTGCCTGTCCGTGCACTGCGAGGACAGGATGGTGGCAATCAACAACTCGAACGGGTTGCGAAAGTGGAGCTGAGGCTTGACTTCGGGATAAAGGGACCGTAAGATTTTCCGTATCTTGGCGGCGCGGGTTCTTATCTTGCTTTTGTCTTTCATCCGACAATTCCGATTTTCATCCCAATGACGCCGCGGCAGAAAGACGGGACACCGAGGTTCACGATATGACCACTCCAGCCAAACCCGCACGGGCTTTAGGGCTCTGTTCCGGCGGCCTCGACAGCACGCTGGCCGCGCTCGTGCTGCGCAAACAGGGAATCTCGGTGGAGTGCCTCACCTTCGAAACCCCATTTTTCTCGGCCGCCAACGCGCGCCGTGCCGCCAAAATCACGGGCATCCCGCTGACGGTCAATAACATCACCGACGAATACGTCGCCATGCTTCGCAATCCGCATTGTGGATACGGACAGAACATGAACCCGTGTCTCGACTGCCACGCCTTGATGTTCAGAAAAGCGGCCGAAATCATGCGCGAAAAGGGGTTCGACTTTCTTTTCAGCGGCGAGGTCGTCGGTCAGCGCCCCATGTCGCAGACCAAGCCGTCTCTGCGCTATGTCGAGAAGAATTCGGGCTGCGACGGCGACATCCTGCGGCCGCTGAGTGCGAAGCTCCTGCCGGAAACCGCGGCGGAAAAAAACGGTCTTGTCGACCGGAAGCAGCTGCTCGACATCGCCGGCCGCTCCCGCAAACGCCAGATACAACTGGCCGAAGACTTCGGGCTCACCGAATACCCGGCTCCGGCCGGAGGATGTCTGCTGACCGAGGAAGGGTTTTCCCGGCGGCTCAGGGACCTGTTTCAACACCAGGAGAGCGTCAGCGAAAACGAGCTGAATCTGCTGCGATATGGACGCCATTTTCGCCTCAAGGGCCGTGCGAAATTGATCGTGGGACGTGATCAGACCGACAACGACAATCTGCTTCGGCATCACGACCCGAAAGCAGACATGGTGATCAGGCTCAAGAAATTTCCCGGTCCCATCGCTCTTGTCCCCGGCGGCAGCAGCAAAGACGTTATTACGTTGGCCTCTTCCATCTGCGCCGGTTACAGCCGGGCCCCGGCTTTCACGCCGGTGGAGGCCGCCGTTACATCCGCCGGAACCCATGAAACCATCCGGGTCCTCGGCCTGCCGCCTTCGGATGTCCGCAAGTTTTTGATATAATAGCGAGCCAACCCCATCTGCGTAACCGTTCACAGGCTTGCAGTGTCCGATGCGCTTCAAACCACCTAATTGTAAGCGTTTACAGGGTGCCGCAGATGTAAGGCGTCGGGTGCGCAGACTTACTTTTGTACCTCAAGTGCCCGACAACAAAGCAGATGCGGTGCCCTGTGAACGCTTACCTATCTGCTGTTTCCGATCAATTGCCCGCACGCCGCCGAAATGTCCCCTCCTTTGCTGCGCCGGACCATCACCGTATAGTGTTTGTCCAACAGGATTTTCTGGAAACGCTCGATGACCGCTTCCTCCGAACGCTCGAATTCACTGTCCGGGTGAGGATTGAAAGGGATCAGGTTGATCTTGGCCTTCACCTGGCTGAGGAGAACAGCCAGACGCCGCGCATCTGCTTCACTGTCGTTGACACCTTTGATGAGAATATATTCGAAGGTGATCCGCCGGTG
>JBATHN010000643.1:0-2555 GCA_049666885.1 Desulfobacterales bacterium | reverse complement strand
GTATTACCGCCGGATGCCGTTTTTTTGTAAAAGAATTTAAATTTTTTATTGTCTATCAATGGGATGCTCAAACGAAGCTGATTGAACTCATGGTTCTTTTAGTGTGCGAGGTATTCGTCGATCTCCGCAACGACGCGTTGTTCCATAACCGCGAAAAACGGGTTGTGGCGAAGACGCATGAGCTGGCTCAACGGTGCTATCAGGTAATGAGTCTCCCCTCGTGGCTGGAGTCTACCGAACGGCAGGCCCCGATATGCACCGCCGGGGTCTTCAACCGAACCATAGACCGGATCATCGGTAGAAAACGGAATCGCCACGTGGGACAGGGAGTAGACGCCGGGCGGCCACACCATCTCCAGGGCTGTTGTGGCGACAGCCCGCGACTGGGGCGCCTTCGTTCGCCGGGCCAAAGACTGTGAATCCGGGGTGGCATTGGCGATGATCGTGAGTCGATAGGGCAGATCGGAGCGGTCCTCGAGGCGCTCCAGCGACGCAGCGTCTCCTGCCGGATAAAAGGGCTTAAGTCTGTCGGAGCGATTCACATCGAAAATGACCAGCTCGTTGCCCTGGTTTTCGAGTTGCCCGTAAAATCGGTCGATGGTCGCGGAGGTCTCGACCGTCGCATCGACCCAGGAGAGAAAGGTGAGCACCGGGGGAAAGTCGGCCAGCTTGCCGGCTTTCCGTGCCTCTCTAATCTGCTGCTTTACTGCGGCCGTGATTTCGTAAGCCTGCTGCCCCGCATTTTTCGGAAACGAATTATATTTGAAGGGGTCGTATTCGGGCTGGATCGACAGCCACTTGAACTGGGCGAAGTAAGGCAGAAAGCTCAGAAGCTTGTGGGAATTGGCAATGGCTGAAAACGGCGTGATGCCGATTTCCGGTGAGAAGAGCAGCAGCCCGTCGGCCGGCGGCAGGCCCGGATCGGACAGTGCGTCCAGGCTGTATTTGACCGTCAGGGCACCGCCGTTGGAGTATCCGGCGATCACAAAGGGTTTGTCCGGTCCGATCCGCTCGCGGACATGCCGCGCACCGATGCGGCTGGCCGCCACCCAATCTCCCCAATTCACTTCCGTTAAGGCTCCCGGTATCGTTCCATGACCGGGCAGGCGCAGACCGAGAACGTAGAACCCTTTCCCGTGGAGGATCTCACCGATGCGGCGCAGGCTGTAAGGTGAATCAGTAAGACCATGCAGAAGCAAGGCACCGCCCTGAATGTTCTCCGGCACAAGTTCGAAGGTTCGGTTCCAATTTCGCGGCAGCTGTTGCGGATCCTGTACCCCGCCGGCACGGTAGCGGCTGAAAGTCGTCTCGGCTGTCGGCGCCAGGCGGTCGTAAATTTTTACCTGCAGCTCGCGAAAAAGCCGTTCTTCCTGGTCGAGGTAATCCTGCAGCGTTCCTTGGGCTGTCGCGCCGCGGGTCGTAAATTCGTCTGTCAAATGCACCGTGTGCCAGATGCCAAGTGCCGGCATCTTGCGGGACTCGAAGGCCCAAACAAGCAAAACAGTGAAGGCGATAAGTCCCGCAATAGCAGCGGTGCGCACGATCCAGCCGAAAATACGCCTGACACCGCTCATAAATTATCCCCACGCACTATTTTGCCTTTTGACCCTGTTGATAACCTTGTTCGTAAGCTGCTTCCTTGGCCTTCTGATTCCTGTCATAAAGGTAACCGCCGGCCGCTCCGGTCGCCGCCCCAATGGCGGCTCCCCAGCCCGCATTGCCCGCAATGGCACCAACCACCGTCCCTGCTGCAGCGCCCATGGCGCTCCCACTGAGGGTTCGCTGTTCTGTATCCGACATACCGGCACATCCCAAAAATGCCAGGCTGATCACTAGAAATAAGACTATCGCCAGTTTTTTCATGGAGTCCTCCTTTCTTAAGCTCAATATGGTGATCCATTATGTATCATGCTTTGTATGGTACCGATCCAGGTCAACGCTCGCAGGGCCATTTCTCTGTCAAGAAACGAAATTCGGTCTCGACCGGCAACTCGCCCCAGTACTGCGGGTGGTCCTTGACCCATTGGACAAACATTGCGATGGTTTCATTGCGGGAAGGCCGCGGATCAGGGGGGCATACCAGCGGGAGACTATTTGGTCCCGCCACGCTCGCCGCGTAGTAATGGTAAGCACCGACCAAGTACCCGTGACAAAAGTGAATGGCCTGCGAAGCCAGGGGCTCGTCATTTGGTGCGGTACACAGATCGATGAGGTCCTTGGTGGTTTTAACCTGGAAGTCTTCAACGCTCACCTCCCCGGCCATACATGGACCGATCATTAGCGTTACAAAAATTAAACAGATAAAAATTGGCCTCATGATGCACACCTCCTTTTGTGGGAATCCATGGTGAAAGATGATCACTGCTTTTTTACCAGCACCGTCAAGATGCATTCATAAAAACCAAAAATATCTTAAGTGGGTATCACAGCTTCTGCAAGGTGGTCAAATTTGGGCGACCATGACAAGCGGTCGTTTTGCTGCAATTCTGTCACAACTCAAGTATGACCCCGGCCCTACGGGCCGTTCATTTTCAGCCGCCCAGGCCGAACAAAGC
>JBATHN010000642.1:0-2265 GCA_049666885.1 Desulfobacterales bacterium | reverse complement strand
CCCGCCAGGGGCGTTTGGTGGTCGAACCCCGGCGCCACAGGTATCTGCCGGCCAGTCTCACGTCGGTTCTGTTGCCGGATGATGTTACACCGACTGATTTTCAGATCGTGGCCGAGAGGGCAACCCGCGTCAATGTACGGGTGATCGAAATGGTGACCGACCTGGTGACAAAGGAAACTGTACTGGACCTATTCGTGACAGATGGCCGGATAAATGCAGACCCCGGCCGGGATCTTGTCAAAGTTGCGGCTATCGACCGCACGCACGTTCCGGGCAAGACGTTCGTCGGTCTGATCAAAGGATTCGGCCTGAAAGCCGGTGCCCTGGCCTGCAGCGCGGCCTGGGACACCTCCGATATCATCGTTGCGGGAGCCGACGACGGTGACATGGCGATCGCCGTGAATCGCATCCGCAAACTGCAGGGGGGCGTTGTCGTAGCTGCTGATGGCGCGATCGAGGCGGAACTGCCGTTGCCGGTGTTCGGACTCATGTCGGAAGAACCCCTCGAACGGGTGGCCGCAAAACTGGCAGAGATCAAAGCCTCGGTGAACCGACTCGGCTGCCCTTTTCCAGACCCTCTTCTTACTCTGGTCACCCTGACAGGCGCAGCCATCCCCTATTTGCGGATCTGCGAAGAAGGACTGGTGAATCTGAAAAACGGCGCGACGGTGGGTTTGTTCGCCAATTAGCGCCACTGCATGTTTTCTATTGGCGTGTCATTTTTGACGTGTGCTCCTTTAACCCTCGAACGGCGGCACCAAAATCGTGCCTCGGTCGGTTAAGACCGATACAGGAGGTTTGCATGGATTCCCGGGTCAAAACCGCGATCGTCGCGGCGGTCAAAAACGAGCCTTTCGCCCGGACTTTTGACATACAGTTGATCGAGCTCGACGACGGCCGATCGGTGGTGGAAATGACCTTTGACCCCCGAATGGCGAACAACATCTATGCACGCGCTCACGGCGGGGCGATTTACGGCCTCATCGACGAGGCTTTCGAAACCGCTGGACAAACGGACGGAACCATCGCCGTGGCGCTCAATGTCAACGTCACCTATATTGCCAGCCCGCAGGAGAAAACCCGCCTGCGCGCCGAGGCGAAAAGGGTCAGCCAGACCCGGAAAACCGCAGGATATGACATTCGGGTCATCGACGATGAGGGCCGTCTGATTGCAACCTGTTCGGCCCTTGCCTACCGCACGGGTAAAACAATCCCGTTTCTATGATTTTTCGAAAAGATACGTGGTATGGAGGAAAAAATTTTCTTCACCGAGTGAATATACGGTGAAATTGTGACGCCAGGCAGGTTTTGCCCTCTTTCGGGGTGAAGGGAAGAAAAGAGCAGTGGGAGACTTCAAGGGACGTTGTATTTCCGATCCAACCGTTCCAATTCCTCCAGATAAGCCTTGCGGTACGAAAGTCCCATCTGGTTCCTGATATCCTGATTGGCCGTCTTGATAAGCGGCCTGATATCGATTCCCAGCGAGTTCAGTTTTTTGGTGTTGGCCAGGTCGATAAATTTCACACAGTAAAAATAGGTCAGCACTCTGATTTTCGAATCCCGCCGTAAAAGATAGCTGCGGCCCGAAATGGTGTTCAGGAAATAACATGAATAAGCATACAGAACCTTCAGGGAAGGCCGGCCGGCCGTTGACGTTTTTGAGTCGCCTTCCAAAGTATACCAGCGGTAGAAGGTCTGCATGACCGGTTCGATGACCTCATCCTCATTATCGAGTATGCTTTTAATCAGACTGATCCGCTGCTTTCCCAAAACCCGGTAGAAATGCGCCATGTTTTTGAACAACCGGTGAAGACTGTCCGTTTCTCCGACCAGCACCGGCTCGTTTTTTGACAGCAGGTCAACCGATTCCACGTACTGCTGAAAGACCCCGCCCTTCAGTTTGTAAGCTTTAATATACGGTTGTTGGTCGAGATAGGCAAAAAAGGTCTTGACCTGAGCATCGACATCCGCAAGTACGATAGGCTTTCCTTCATCAACTTCAGCCGATCTCTGACCCAGAGCTTCCGTTATTTTTTCATCCTCCCCGGCGGGCCCTTCGGCTTCGGATAGTTTTTTTTCAAGACCGGCGACCCTTTGCGCCAGCCCTTCGGTTTTTTTCTGCCATGTTTCCTGTTCGGTGTTGATGGCTTTTTTAACCGTCTTCTTGTGCCACTTCATAACATTGACGTAAACCAGGACGCAGAGTGCGGCGAAGATAAGAACACCGACAAGGACTTTGGCCAATTTTCCCATATGGACCACCCA
>JBATHN010000641.1:0-5843 GCA_049666885.1 Desulfobacterales bacterium | reverse complement strand
GATAAATCAACCTTGAGTTTTTCAACCCTTTGCGTGAAGTTACGGTAATAGTCGATTTTGTCCATCTTCTGCTCGACCTCATCAGTCAGCAGTTTTCTTACGCGGTCGCTCACCTTTTCCCACGGCCCCACAAAAAGTCGCAGGGACCCCCCATGGATCGGGATTCGTTTGACATCATTCAGGAACAGGGAATGGCTCCTGAATAAATGGTCCAAGGCCGTCACCGAGAAATAACAGAGGTGTTCGTGATAGATGGTGTCGAATTCGCAGTGATCGATCAATTCCTTCACATACGGCACCTCAATCACCGCAACACCGGAATCTTTTAACAGAATGCGAATACCCTGGACAAAACCATTGGTGTCGGCCACATGGGCCAGCACATTGTTGGCATGGACAATATCGGCTTGTTTCCCCTCACCCCGCAGCTTTTTCGCCAGCTCGGCGGTAAAAAAGGCGTTCAGTGTCGGCACGCCTGCCGTCACCGCCGCTTGGGCCTGGCCCGGCGCCGGATCGATGCCGAGAACCGGAATCCCCGCCGCGACGTAGTTCTTCAGCAGGTATCCATCGTTACTGGCCACTTCAACAACAAGGTGGCTCGCGCCAAGCTGAAGCGATTCGATAAGCTCCAGCACATTGTCACGCGAGTGCTGCAGGAGAGCCGGTATGAAAGAAGAATAATACTCGTACCCCAGAGTGAACAACTCCTCGGGTGGAACGGTCTCTATGATTTGCACCAGACTGCAATTCGGGCAAAAAGCGACTTCAAGCGGATAAAACGGTTCGGCCTGATTGAGCATTTCTATTGTCAATATGCGGTCTGAAGGCGGCTTAGCCCCCAGGTCCAAGAAGACTTCCAGACCTTTTTCCCGGCATGAACGACATCTTGCATCCTGCACTTTCATCACGCGACCTTTTGGCTCGATCATCTCAACTTCGACGCTTCAGTCCTGTTCGGTTTTATGCTCGCTTTTGCGCAAGTTTTGTCCCGCCTGGCGGGATTAAAATCCGGTTACCCGGCGTAATCTATAGGATTCATGTCTTTACTGAGAATTGTTGGTTTATCCCTTGTAACCGTCTGCCCAGCGCAGGTTCTCGTCCAGCTTCCCTTCTTCGACCAGTTTTTTGACGTGTGCAATCCGTTTGAATTTGGGCCCTTCGAATTCCTCGAGGGTCAAGCCGACCCGTCTGTAGGCGTCGTAGAGTTGCTCGATACCGCGCCGTGCCGTCCACTGCGGTTTGAAATCCCTTAGCACCCTGGCGATCTTGTTGCAGTCCACCCGGTAGCAGCGTTTGTCCGGCCCCGCGTCGGGAGCGTATTCGATCCTGCAGCCCGGCACCACCTCACGCACGATCTCCGCGATGTCGCGGATTTGATAATTTTCCGTCGTGGTGCCGACGTTGAAGGCCTCATTGTGGATCAATTCCCGGGAGGCTTCCAAGGCAGCGATGTACGCCCGGGAAATGTCTTCGATGTGAACGATCGGGCGCCACGGGGAACCGTCGCTTTTCAGGTAGACCCGTCCGGTGGTAAACGCCCAGGCCGTCAGGTTGTTCGTAACCAGGTCGAAGCGGATGCGGGGCGACAACCCGTAGGCCGTGGAGGCCCGGATGAAGGTGGGGCTGAAGCCGCCATCCGCCATTTGTCTCAAGGCCGATTCCACCTTGACTTTCGAAATTCCGTAGGGCGTTACCGGATTGAAAGTCGCCTCCTCGGAGAGAAAGTCCGCTCCCGCCGCACCGTAGTTGCTGCAGGACGAGGCGAACAGGAACCTTTTGACGCCAACGGCCTTGGCCAGTTCAGCCAGCCTGACGGCGGCCCTCGCATTGATTTCTTCGGTCAGTTCGGGCCGATAGTCTCCGAGGGGATCATTCGACAAGCCGGCCAGATGAATGATCGCATCGAAGCCCGCCAGTTGGTCCTCGTGCAGATCGCGAACATCGGTTGCGATGGTTTTAATGTCCGGCACATCTCCGTCAAACGTGCATCTTTGATAGAGATCGGTGTCCAGACCAATCACCTCGTGATTTTTTTGCTGCAGCATGGGTACCAGGACCGTGCCGATGTACCCCCGCGATCCCGTAACCAGAACTTTCATCTTTATTCCTTCCAAACCCGCCAGGGAGCGTTGCCGGAATTCCAGTAATTTTCCAATATGTATTTTTCTCTCAGGGTATCCATGCACTGCCAATAGGAGGTGTGCCGGTAAGCCTTCAGTTGTCCGTCGCGGGCGAGATTTTCCAGCGGCTCCTTTTCCCACTGGGTGTCATCGCCCGCGATATAATCGAAGACACCCGGTTCCAAGACAAAAAAGGCGCCGTTTATCCATCCTTCCCGGGTCTGAGGCTTTTCGGAAAACTCGGTGATGCTGTCGCCGTGGAGTTCGAGGTGGCCGTATCTTGCCGGCGGTCGCACGGCCGTCAAGGTGGCCAGCTTGCCGTGCGACCGGTGAAACGCCAAAAGCTGGGTCAGATCGATATCGGCAACGCCATCTCCCCATGTCAGCATAAAGGTTTGGTCGTCGACGTAAGGTGCCAACCTTTTGATTCGGCCGCCGGTCTGGGTTTTCATGCCGGTGTCGATCAGCTGAACCGTCCAATCCAGATCGTTGCCCTCGTGCCGCATGACTCGGCCGTTTTTCAGATCGACGGTGAGATTGCTGGTCAGTGAGCAGCAATCTACCATGTATTTCTTGATGTGCTCCCCCTTGTAGCCGAGGGCAATGACGAAATCCTTGAACCCGTGGTGTGCGTAAATTTTCATGATGTGCCACAAGATCGGTTTGCCGCCGATCTCGACCATCGGTTTGGGTCGGATTTCGGTTTCCTCGGCCAATCTTGTGCCAAGTCCTCCTGCAAGAATGGCGACGATCATGGCGCAACTCCTCTTTGTCGATGCGATCGATCTCGTAATGATTGTTTTTTTACAGGGGATGTCATAATTGACTAAACAAACGGGATAACGAGTTCGCAAACAGGTACTGTGTCCTGGCGTCGGCCCATGGCCGCATGGATTTGTTTCACCCGGTCCGGTTTCATTTTTTCCGGCGCCCAAAATAACAGAATAATCCGATAATGTAAAAAGGTATCGATCTTCGGCGCCTAATTCCAAAATGGTCATTTATCCCGGATGAGCGATGTCACTAAGGGTGAAGACAGCAAGGGGAGAGAAAATCTCCGGACCGCAATGCGGTTCCGCCTTCGCCCTTGACTAAAATTGATCCCTTTGGCATATTTCCGTGCTTCTAAACTAAAATCCGCCGATTCTGATGAAGGCTCAACACGACGTGATACCTTCCGGTGAAAATAACGACGGGAATGGGCAGCCGGGGAACCCGCAGGCTTCTGCGCCCGCCTCCGCTATCGATTCCGGGCCGATTTCGGACCGGCCTCTTCCGCGGGTGAGCTTTGCGATTCCGGTTCGCAACGGTGAACGCTTCCTGGGTCGGGCCCTCGATTCGCTCCTGGCCCAGGATTTCAACGACTTCGAGATCGTTGTCTGCGACAACGCTTCGACCGATAAGACGCCCGAGGTGATGCGGCGCTATGCCGAACGCGACCGGCGTGTGCGCTGCACCCGAAACGAGGAAGACATCGGTCAGATCGAAAACTTCAATCGGGTATACGAACTGGCCCGTGGCGAGTTCTTCCGCTGGATGGGCGCCGACGACTGGCTGGAGCCCGACTACGCACGCAAGTGTGTGGCGGTCCTCGACACGCGCCCGGACGCTGTCGGCGTCACAACCCAGTGGCGCTTCATGGACGACGCGGGACACGTCGAATCCATCGACGTACCCGGGCCACGTGTCGATGCGCCTACCCCTTATCAACGCCTTTGCCTCACTCTGGGGCTGCTGCAAAATCCCCAGGCGCTGCTCTTCGACCCCATCTACAGCCTGATCCGACGCAATGCACTGCAACGCACCGGACTGCTGCCGGTCAACCCCTGGACAGACCGCCTCTTGGCGGTCGAACTTTGCCTTTTGGGGTCTTTCTGCCATCTGGACGACTGTCTATCGACACGGCGGGCCGCCTTCGAACGGTGGAAAGAGCGCCTGCCCCGCTACCACGAACGCCTGGGCCGGAAACGGGGTCACCGCGTGATGCTCTACGCCGGCTGTGCTGAGATTGTGCACCGTGCGCCTCTTTCAGCAGGGCAAAAGCTCGGCTGCTTCGGCGCGACCTTTGCCTACTGGCTGCGGGACGATGTCAGGCGACGCCGGCAGCGGATCATTCGATCACTCGAACGGCGCGCGCAGCGGGCATGATCGATGGCGCCGCCACCAATGGGATAAGATGCTCAACACCCTCGAAAAACTGGCATTTCTTTTCTACGACCGGCTCTGGGGGCTGGCCATACCGCTGATCACCCGCAACCGGCGGCTCTCCGAAGGGATCGATCAACGCCGTTTTCATTCTTACCCTCCGGGAGCATCGGACATCTGGATCCAGGCCGCGTCGGTGGGAGAGTCTTTCCTGGCCCTGGAGATCCTGAAGCGCCTGCGGCCCGGCGCCCCTTTGCGCATTCTGATGACCACCAACACGACCCAGGGTCTGGGGATTCTCGGGAAAGCCCGATCGGAAAATTTCCTTCAGGATCGGGGTATTCGCGTCGAAACGGCTTACTTTCCTTTTGATCGACCACGGATCATGCAGCGCGCCGTTCGACACATCCGACCGGCCCTGATGGTTCTTCTGGAAGCCGAACTGTGGCCGGCTCACCTGGCGGCGCTGAAAAACGCCGGGACCTGCATCCTGGTCGTCAACGGCCGTATGAGCGCCAAAAGCCTGAAACGGTACCGCTGGTGGCCGGCATTCTGGCGGCGTCTCAGCCCGGACGGCATTCTGGCCATGTCCGAAGCGGACGCGCGTCGGTTTGCGGCGCTGTTCGAACCCCAACAGGTCGACGTCATTCCGAACTTAAAATTCGACCGGCTCGACCTGAATTCCGCCAGCGGCGACGGCATCAATCCCCTTGCACCCCTGTTCCCACCGGATGTCGAATTGCTTGTTATGGGATCGATCAGAGAAGCGGAGGAGGAAGCGATTCAAAACATCATCACCGCTATCCGGGGGCTGCGGCCCGATACCGTTATCGGCCTTTTTCCCCGGCATGTGCAGCGGTTGGCGGCATGGGCGAGCTACCTCGATCGACGCCGGATCACCTGGCGGTTGAGGTCCCGTGTTGCAGCGCCCGTCGCTCCGGGCACGGTCATCCTGTGGGACACCTTCGGGGAACTGGTGTCGGCCTATCGGCTCTGTCGCGCTGCCTTTGTCGGCGGCAGCCTCGCTCCGCTGGGCGGACAAAATTTTCTCGAAGCGGTCACCAGCGGGGTCGTCCCGGTCATCGGACCGCATTGGGACAACTTTGTCTGGGTGGGGGAAGCGTTTTTTAAACTGGGGCTGATCCAGGTTGCCGCCGACTGGCAGCAGGCAGCCGACCTTCTGGCGGCAACCCTATCGCATGCGCCACGACGCGAAAATGTGAGCCGGCGCGCCTTGCAGTATATCAAAGAGCGACAGGGTGGAACCGACCGCGTCTGCCGACTGATCGAAAGCGCTCTGGCGAAACCTCACAGCTTCAGAGAGTCAGCAACCGAATGCGCGAATGGATTTTATTCCGCAAATCGGGACGTGTCCCCATGATCCGGGTTTACAATATCGCGGCCGCGGCAGCCCTCTTGCTGACGCTCCCTTTCTTGCTCCCCTACATCGTTCTTTCGGCCAAACGTCGGCGGGTAATCCTGCAGCGGCTCGGGCTCGTGCGTCCCTCGATACGTTTTCGGCCCGGACCACCGGCCGGCAAACCGATATGGGTTCACGCCCTCTCGGTGGGCGAGGTC